>CAIWPS010000660.1 GCA_903914615.1 uncultured beta proteobacterium
CGCCGCGCCCACCTGCGGCAGCAGCGCCGCCGAGGTGCCGGCCAGCAGCGCGCGCGCCTGCGCCAGGCGCGCGGCGGCGGCTTCCAGCGTCGGGCTGCGCAGCAGCGCCTGCTGTGCCAGCGCGTCGAGCTGGGCGTCGCCGTAGCGCTGCCACCAGGCGCCCTTGGCCGCGGCGTCGGCGGGGGTGGCGACGCGCCACGGCGCCTCGACCTGCCAGCGGGGCGGCAGGTCCTCCTGGGGCTTGACGTAGTCGGGGCCCGCCGCGCAGCCGCCGAGGACGATCATGCAGGCAAGCGCCTGCAGCGCGAAGAGGCCGGCGCGCGCTGGCCTCACGCCGGTGCCTTGCCAGCGGCCGAGGCCGGCAGCGCCGGCGCGGCGATGACCACCGCCTGCCCCTCGGCCATCGCATCGGGCGGGTTAAGCACCACGCGGTCGGCTACGGTGACGCCTTCCAGCACCTCGAAGTCGGCGCCGTGGTTGCGGCCGACGACGACGCGCCGCAACGCCACCCGGCCCTGGGCGTCGACCACCGCCACCTGGGTGCCCTCGGCGCGGAACATCAGCGCGTTGGTCGGCAGCAGCAGCGCGCTGCCGGCGGCCAGCGGCAGCGACACCTGCACGTAGGCGCCGGGCAGCAGGCGGCCGTCGTGGTTGGGCAGCTCCACCTCGACCTGCAGCGTGCGCGTGGCGGTGTCGATGGCGCCCGCGGTGCGCGCCACCTTGGCGGCAAAACGCTCCCCACGCAGTTCGGGCTGGGTCACCACCACCACCTGCCCCGGCTTGACCAGCTGGGCGTAGGACTGCGGCACGTTGACGTAGACGCGCAGCGGATCGGTCTGCGCCAGCGTGAAGAGCACGCGGTTGCCGTCGATGAGGTCGCCGACGTCGACATTGCGCCGCGTCACCACGCCGGCGAAGGGCGCCAGCACGCGCTTGAAGCCGTCTAGCTGGCGCAGCCGCTGCACATTGGCCTCGGCCGCGGCCACGTTGGCCTGGGCCTGGGTGACGGCATTGCGCTTTTCTTCCAGGTCCTGCTGCGAGACCACGTCCTGCTGTCGCAGTCCTTCCCAGCGCGCCGCCGTGCTGCGCGCCAGCGCCACCGCGGCGGCGGCCTGCTCGCGCGCGGCCACGGCCTGGCCGAGCTGCTGGTCGATCTCGGGCGCGTCGATCTCGGCCAGCAGCTCGCCCTTGCCGACCCTGCTGCCGATGTCGTGCGTCCAGCGCTTCAGGTAGCCCGCCGCGCGCGCGGAGATCGGCGCCTGCACATAGCCCTGCAGCGTGCCCGGCAGGGCCAGCGCGCTGCCGCCCCCGCCGGCACCGCGGCGGCCTTGCGCCACCTTCACGTACAGGCGCGACTGTTCGGCGCTGGTGGCGGCCAGCACCTGCGCATTCGCCGCGCGGACGAACAGCGTGCGCCCGGCGCCCAGGCCCAGCAGCAGCAGCACGACGAGGGCGGCAATCTGCGTGCGGCGCACGATCTGGCGCCGCTGCAGCAGGTCGGCGGGGGGCTGGCCGTGCTCATCCAGCACCGGGTGCAGGCCCAGCGCGGCGTGTCGTGCTTCGGTCATCGGTTCAGCTTTCCTGGGGCGTCGGCAAGGGGTTGTGGAAAGGGCCATGGCGGCGTGCCAGGCGCTGGTGCACGCCGGCAAAGACCACGGGCACGAAGAACAGCGTCGAGACGGTGGCGAAGATCAGCCCGCCGATGACGGCACGGCCCAGCGGCGCGTTCTGCTCGGCGCCCTCGCCCAGGCCCAGGGCCATCGGGATCATGCCGATGACCATCGCCAGCGCCGTCATCA
>CAIWPS010000661.1 GCA_903914615.1 uncultured beta proteobacterium
CGGAAATACTAGAACGCGCGGGCGAACACCGTGAAAAGGGCTGCCAGTGGTTTCTGAGTGGACATGCAGTTGTTGGCGCCGACTTAAATTTGACCCACCCTGCCGACTGAACTTTGACCCAGGGATGGGGCCGGCGGCGTAGCCGCCAGCTGTGGATAACTCTACCTCCTTCCTCCTGTTTTCGTCAGCGTTGAGACACCTTCTGGCGCGGGCGGTAGGCTCGGAGGGCGTAGCCCGCAGAGCCTTCCGCCCGCGTGGTTCAAGTTTCTGAAGTTGGGTCGGCCGGCGTTGGCGCGTTGGCCCTTCGTTCGTTCTCCCGGGCCTTGATGCGCTTCTTCGTCTTCTCTTCTGCCTGGTTGGCCCGGTAGCTGTCGTTGCCCGTCTCGACGATGTGGCAGTGGTGGGTCAGGCGGTCCAGCAGCGCGGTCGTCATCTTCGGATCCACGAACACCGTCGACCATTCGCGGAAGTCCAAGTTGGTGGTGATCACCACGCTCGTTTGCTCGTAGAGCTTGCTCAGCAGGTGGAACAGCAACGCCCCGCCAGTCTGGCTGAACGGCAGGTAGCCCATCTCATCGAGGATGACGACGTCCAAGCGCAGCATCGCGCTGGCGATGCGCCCGGCCTTGCCCTGCGCCTTCTCCTGTTCAAGCGCGTTAACCAAGTCGATCGTGGAGTAGAACCGCACGCGCTTGCCATGCTTGGCGATGCCGGCTACGCCGATGGCCGTCGCCAAGTGGCTTTTGCCGGTGCCCGGCCCACCCACGAAGACGACGTTGTGCGCGGCGTCGGTGAAGGTCGTTTCCGCCAACTGCGTGACCAGCTTGCGGTCTACCGGCGACACCTCGAAGTCGAAGCCGGCCAGGTCCCGGTGGACGGGGAACTTCGCGGCACTCATTTGATGCTCCACGGATCGCGTGGCCCGGTCCGCGGCCTCGGCCCGCAGCATCTGCTCCAGAACCGCGCGCATTCCCGCCAACTCGGCGCCGTTCTGTTCAACCAGATCGGCCCACGTAGACGCCATGCCGTGCAGGCGCAGCGCCTTGAGTTCTGCAATGACATCACGCATGGTCGGCCTCCGGGATGTCGCGCAGCCGGTCGTACCGCGAGGTGTCAGCGGTCGGCGGCGTCACCACCTGGAGCGTCGTCACGACGTTGGCCGGCCGCGGCTGGGCGTTGAGCCGGGCGAGCACGTTGATGACGTGCTGCTCGCTGACCCGCCCCGAAGGTGGCGCCCCCTCCAGAGCCAGGTCAGTCGCCACCAAGACCGCGTCAAGGCCTGCACTTGGCACCAGCGCCAGAACCTTGGCCATCAGGCGGTCACCGCCAGGCTCGCGCAGCAAGGCACGCCGTAATCGCTGCAGCGGCCCAGGCAGATCCACGAACGGCGCACCATTGCGCAGCGCTCCCGGCTTGCGTTGCACCAGTGGGATGTAGTGCTGCCAGTCGTAGTGGACCTTGCCCTTGTCCGTCAGCCGATCATGCTCGGCAACAATCGCATCCCCAGCGACGACCTTCACCCGCGTCGGGTACAGCCGCGTGCTCACCGGCTGGCCGACCAGTTCGCACGGGACCGAGTACCGGTTGCGCGTCACGCTGACCAGGCATGTCGGGCTCACGACCGCCGTCTCCTCGACATAGCCGTCGAACTGCGCCGTCATCGGCATCATGTGCTCGCGTTCGAGTTCAAGCATCTCGGCCACGCTGAACTGCTTGTGCTCGGGATGCCTGAGCTCTTGCCACAACGCCCGGCATCGCTCCGCGAGCCATGCATTGAGGTCCGCCATAGTGCTGAACCGTTCCTTCGCCGCGTCGATCCAGATGCGGCGCCGGCTGTCCTGGACGTTCTTCTCCACGACCCCCTTCTCCCAGCCGCTGGCCACGTTGCAGAAGTCCGGGTCGTACAGGTAGTGCGCGCACATCACGGCGAAGCGTGCGTTGACGATTCGCCCCTTGCCCTTCTTGACCTTGTCGACCGCGGTCTTCATGTTGTCGTAGATGCCGCGTCGGGGAATCCCGCCCAGGGCTGCGAACGAGCGCGTGTGCGCGTCGAACAGCATCTCGTGGCCCTGGCTCGGGTAGGCCACCAGCCAGAACGCCCGGCTCGCGCACAGCTTCATGTGCGACACCTGCAGCTTGCGGTAGATGCCGCCGATCACGATGCCTTCTTCGCTCCAGTCGAATTGGAAGGCCTCGCCCAGGTCAAAAGTCAGCGGCACAAAGGCCTTGCCGAGCGCGAGGCTCCCATGACGCGTGCGCCAGTCTCGGATGAAGTCAGTCAGCCGCGAATAGCCGCCGCTGTAGCCCGTCTCCGTCAGCTCCTTGTGCAGCGCCCGAGCTGTACGGCGCTCCTTCTTGGGCCGGTGCCCGTCAGCGATCAGCGCCATCTCGATCGCCTCGACGAACGGCGTCAGCTTCGTCGCCACCGGCTCCCGCCGGTACTTCGGCTCCTGCGCCTTGCCCTCGCGCAAGTACTTCCGAACCGTGTTGCGCGACAGGCTCGTCGCTTGAACAATCTCTCGCACCGACATCTTGTCGCGGCGGTGCATCCGTAGAACCTTGCCAATCATGGCCATGGTGATCACTCCTGGAACCCCGCTGCTCAAAAATACAGCAGGGTAGGGCAAACACCTGGGTCAATTTTCGGTCGGCACAACCATCAAAAGTGGGTCAATTTTCGGTCGGCGCCAACATGCAGATGCCCGCAGGCGATGGGCATCGGCCGCCATCAGTTCAGGCAGATCCACCGTGAACTCGTGCTCATCGGAGCGCGCGAAAGACATCACCGGCTGGCCTTCGGCGACGACCTGGCCAGTCTCGAAGCGAACGGCGGTGATGACGCCATCGTAG
>CAIWPS010000662.1 GCA_903914615.1 uncultured beta proteobacterium
ACAGCGACGCGCCCGAGCACTCGCTGGTCCTCGACGCCGGCGGCGGCAAGCCGCTGGCCAGCCTGGAGCTGCACGAGGCGATGCGCGTCCTGCGCACCTGGTGGACCGCCCAGCACGCCGCCTACTGGCGCCAGCAGCTTCAGCAGGTGAGGCGTTGATGGCCGCTGTGCTGCAGGTAGTCCAGCCGGCTGCGCCAGGTGAGCACGCCTCGACCTTGGCCTGGTCAGAGTTCGGATCGCACAAGGCGGATTCAGTGTGGCGCCGCTCGGCCTCCTGGCCCGACCTTATCCGCCGGCTGCAGGAGGCCTCCGGCTTCGCCTCGAAGCAGGCATGCCCGTGGTTGAAGCTGGCCACCTTCGGCGACAAGCGCTCGGCCGGCGGCAGTCTGCGCAACAACGACAACGTGCTGACCATCAGCGGGGTCGAAGGCGACTATGACGCCGAGGCCATCCAGCCCGAGGCGGCGCTGGCCCTGTTAGAGCAGGCCAAGATCAGGGCCGCGATCTACACCAGCCCCAGCCATACGCCCGAGCGGCCCCGCTGGCGCGTCCTGGCGCCCGTATCGCGGCCGGCGGCACCTGAGACCAGGGCGGCGCTGCTGGCGCGCGTCAATGGCGTCCTGGGTGGCGTCCTGGCCCCGGAGTCCTTCACGCTCAGCCAGAGCTACTACTTCGGCCAGGTGCAGGGCGCTGAGTACCGGGTGCTGGTGACCTTCGACGACCCGAGCGACGGCATCTGCATCGACGAGCTGGACGATCTCGACGACATCGCCATCGGCAAGCCCGAAGGGGCGCCGGCGCAGGACGCGCAGTCGGGAGAGGGCCCCGCGCCGCGCGAGACCGTGACGCCCCAGCAGGTCGCCGAGCTGCGCTCTGCGCTCAACGCCCTCAACGCCGACGACCGCCCCTGCTGGATCGAGAACGGCCACCGCCTCAAGGGCCTGGGCGCAGTCGGCCGCGAACTGTGGCTGACCTGGAGCCAGCAGAGCCCGAAATTCGACCCGGCCGACGCTGCCAGGACCTGGGGCTCGTTCAGGCCGTCGAGCACCGGCTATGCCGCCATTTTCAAGGCCGCGCAGGCCGTGGGCTGGGTCAACCCATCGACCCGCGCCGCGGCGCTGCCCGCCGAGGCTCCCGGTGCTCCGGCGAGCACTCCGCAGCAACCGCCTCGGCCGCCCTTCAGCCTGGTGCCGGTGGCCGACCTCGATACGGCCACGGTGCCGCCGCAGGGCTGGCTCCTGGAGGGCTACATCCCGGCCCGCGCGCTCACCTTGTTCGGGGCGCACGGCGGGGTCGGAAAGTCCACCATAGCCCTGCTGCTGGCAGTCTGCACCGCGCTGGGCCTGCCGCTGTTCGGCGTGGCCACCAGGCTGGCCAAGGTGCTGTTCTTCAGCGCCGAGGATGACTCCGACACGGTGCGCCGCCGACTGCAGCGCGTGTGCCGCCACCTGGGGGTGTCTGCCGCACTGCTGGCCGACCGGCTCTTCGTGCTGGACGCCACCGAGGGCGAACCGCTGTTGTTCGACGAGCCGCGCACGACACGAGACGCCGATGGCGCGCTGGTGGTGCTGCCGCCGACGACGCCGACCTATGACGCCCTCGCGGAGTTCGTCCAGCAGAGCGGCGCCGAGCTGCTGATCGTCGACAACGCCAGCGACACCTACGGCGGCGACGAGATCGAGCGCAAGGAGGTGCGCCAGTTCGTGCGCAGCCTGGTGGCGCTGGTGCGAAAGCAGGCCGGCGCTGTGTGCCTGCTGGCCCACATCGACAAGAACGCGGCCAAGGGCTTCGGCGGTAGCGAGAGCTACAGCGGCAGCACCGCCTGGCACAACTCGGCGCGGTCCCGGCTGACCCTCAAGCGAGACAAGACCACCGGCGACCTGGTGCTGGAGCACGAGAAGTGCAACTACGGCCCGGTACGCGAGCCGCTGCGCCTCGTCTGGCCGCGGGACGGCCTGCCGCAGCTCGATGCACCGGCCTCGGACATGGTGCAGCGCATCGCCACCGACAACGCCACCCGCGCGCTGCTGCGCTTGGTGCACGAGTTCACCGAGCGCGGCGAATGGGTCAGCACAGCGGCCGGCGGCCCGAGCATGGCCACATGCCTGCTACGCCACGAGCCGACCTATCCGGCCAGGCTGAAGGCCTCGGAGGTGGTCGACCTGCTACGCAAGGCCGAGCGCCGCGGCTGGCTCGAGCGGGAGGCCTGGACCAACGGCGACAGCAAGCTGCGCGAGCGGTGGAGGGTGACAACCTCAGGCGCCGAAGTGGCAGAAATTCGGGCCAATCCGCCAGTCCCGCCAGTCCCGCCAGTCGATGAGAGGTGCGGGACTGGCGGGGACGACACGGCGGCCCTTCAGGGGTCCGCCAGTCGGTCCCCCGGGGGTATGGGGGTAGAGCGGCGGAAAAAGCGACCGGCGGAAAAGCGAGTGCAGCAGCTGCCCGACGCCGACAACTTCCGCCAGTCGCAAACGACCGGCGGGGAGGCCTGAAGTGGCGCCGGCCGTGACCCCGCCCGACTTCGGCCGCCGCTGCGCCGACTGCCGCCACCGGCTGGGCGCCGGGACATGCGCGGAGCCAGAGCGTGCCGGCCTCATCGCCGCTGGCGCTGGTTTCGGCATCGCCTGGCCGCCGCAGCTGCACGCGACGACATGCCCGGCATTCGTCAATCGCAGGACCGCTCAGGAGGCACCAGCACCATGACCACCGACCCCTTCGCCTTCATCGTGGCCCAGCTCCTCGGCCGGCCGGTGCCGCCGCTGCCCGACACGCCCGGCCGCGTCATCAAGGCGCCGCGCGTCACGGACGCCGACCCGGGCCTGGTGCAGTTCGAGCATGCGGGCATCTGGCTGGACCTGGTGCGCGAGCTGGCGCGCGACAGCACGCCGAGCGGCTACCTACGGATTTCCAAGCCGCAGGCGCCAACTATGAGAACGGCCTCGAATCCTGAGGAAGTAGGCGCGCAGTAGGCGCACTGCCCCGAAATCGACCCCAACCGGACCCAGCCATGCCCACCGCCTCCCACCCCGCTGGCCTCGTCATCGTGGTCCCGGCCGTCACCGGCAAGACCTTCATGCCCTGCGAGTGCGCCGACGACCACCACCCGCGCGGCGACCCGATCCACCACCAGGCCGGCGTCCCGCTGGCGCTGACGCCGACGCAGGCGCGCCTGTGGCACCTGTTCGAGCTGATGCGCCTGCAGGGGCTCGACCGGCTGCTGGTGCCCGACGACCTGCTGCTGCAGCGGACCCATTGAGCAACGCCGCGAGAACCTGGCCAATTCGCGCGGCAATTACTACTGGCTAATTTGGAGATATTCAAGTGACCAACCCTAATTGGTACAACTACACCGATCCCAATACGGGATTGGTTGCGGTGAC
>CAIWPS010000663.1 GCA_903914615.1 uncultured beta proteobacterium
GCTGCGCGGCACGCGGCCCATGAGGTAGAACTCGTCGTTGGGCCGCATGCCGGTGACGTTGGCCATGCGGTTGGACAGGCCGAAGAAGGCCGTGATGGCAGCGATGTCCCAGGCGTCCTCGTCGTCGAAGCCCTGCGCTCGCAAGGCCGCGAATTCGGCTTCCTCGATCTCGTGCGAGGCACTGCAAACCTTCATCGCGAAGTCCAGCATGGCGCGTTGGCGCGGCGTTATTTCGGCCTTGCGGAGGTTCACCGCCACCTGGTCGGCCACCAGCGGCTTCTTCTCGTAGATGCGCAGGATGGCGCCATGCGCCACCACGCAGTACAGGCAGTGGTTGGCGGCCGAGGTGGCGACGATGATCATCTCGCGGTCACCCTTGCTCAGCGAGCCGGTTTCCTTCAGCAGCAGCGCGTCGTGGTAGGCCATGAAGGCACGCCATTCGGCCGGCCGGTGCGCCAGCGCGAGGAAGACGTTGGGAACGAAGCCGGCCTTGGCCTGCACGTCGAGGATGCGCGTGCGCAGGTCCTCGGGCAGGTCCTTCAGCTCGGGCACGGGGTAGCGCGAAATCGGCTGCGTCATGGTG
Organism: uncultured beta proteobacterium; assembly: GCA_903914615.1. Lineage (GTDB taxonomy): Bacteria > Pseudomonadota > Gammaproteobacteria > Burkholderiales > Burkholderiaceae_C > Rubrivivax. The sequence goes on from CAIWPS010000663.1 coordinate 584, forward strand.
TTGCTCCTTCAGCTGCGGAACTGCATCGAATGCAGCCGCGCATACAGTCCGCCGGCGGCCAGCAGCTCGGCATGCGTGCCCTGCTCGACGAGCCGGCCGCCTTCGAGCGCCAGCACGCGGTCGGCATGTTCGATGGTCGACAGGCGGTGCGCGATGACCAGCGTCGTGCGGCCCTGCATCAGCCGCTCCAGCGCTTCCTGCACCGCGCGCTCGCTCTCGCTGTCCAGCGCCGAGGTGGCCTCGTCCAGGATCAGCACCGGTGCGTCCTTGGCGATGGCGCGTGCGATGGCCAGGCGCTGGCGCTGGCCGCCCGAGAGCTGGCTGCCGTTGTGGCCGATGGGCGTGTCCAGGCCCTGCGGCAGGCCGTCGACGAAGTCCAGCAGGTTGGCAGCGCGCAGCGCGTCGCGCACCTGCTCGCGCGCCATCGGTGCGCCCAGCGTGACGTTGGCCGCCACCGTGTCGTTGAACAGCACCACGTCCTGGCTGACGAGCGCGAACTGGCGCCGCAGCGCCAGCATGTTCCAGTCCTTCAGCGGCACGCCGTCCAGCGTGATGGCGCCCGAGCTCGGCTCCAGAAACCGCGGCAGCAGGTTCACCAGCGTGGTCTTGCCAGCGCCCGAAGGGCCGACCAGGGCCACCGTCTCGCCGGCATGCACGCGCAGCGTGATGTCCTCGAGCGCCGGCTTGGTGTCCTCGCGGTAGCGCAGGCCGACGCCTTCGAAGGCGATCTCGCCGCGCGCGCGGCCGCCGTCGTGGCCGCCGCCCTGCTCGTCGGGGCTGTGGGCGATGAAGTCCAGCCCGCGCTCGACGGCGGCCAGGCCGCGCGTCAGCGGTGCCATCACGTCCGACAGGTGCTTGGCCGGCGCCACCAGCTGCAGCATGCCGGTGACGAAGGCCACGAAATCGCCCACCGAGGTGCCGCCCGTGCGGCTTTGCCACAGCGCGATGACGATGACCACGCTCAGAGCGCAGGCCGCCAGCATTTGCGTCACCGGCGTCATCGTGCCGCCGGCGACCACGGCCTTGAGCATGAGCCGGCGCACGAGGTTGGAACGCTCGAAGAAGCGCCGCTGCTGCTGCGATTGCGCGCCGTGCAGGCGCACGATGCGCCAGGCCAGGATGTTCTCCTCCACCACGTAGGCCAGCTCGTCGGTGGCCTGCTGGCCCTGCAGCGTCACCTTGTGCAGGCGCTTGCCCAGGGCGCGCATCACCAGCGCCACGGCCGGGAAGAGCAGGCCGACGATGAGCGTGAGCTGCCAGTTCATCGACAGCAGGAAGGCCAGCTGGGCGATGAGGATCAGCGTGTCGCGCACCAGCGTCAGCAGCGAGCCCGCCAGGGTGGTGACGCCGCCCTGCGCTTCGTAGACCAGGGTGTTGGTCATGCCGCTGGCGGTCTGCTGCGTCAGCAGGCCCGGGGCGCAGCCCAGCAGCCGCGTGAACATGTCGGTGCGCAACTGCAGCACGGCGCGGTTGGCGGCCCAGGCCAGGCCGTACTGGGCGATGAAGCCCGAGACGCTGCGCAGCGCGAACAGGCCGATGATGGCCGCAGGCACCAGCCACAGCGGCAGCGCGCCGCCGGCAAAACCCTTGTCCAGCAGCTTGCCCAGCAGCCAGGGGATGGCCGGCTCGGTGGCCGCGGTGATGGCCGCGCCGAGCAGTGCGCCGGCAAGGCCGAGGCGGCTGTGGCGGATGTAAGGCAGCAGGCGCGCGAAGCGCTGCAGGAGTGTGGGCATCGGAAGCTGCGTGGCGGCGGGGTGCCACCCGGAGGCGGCGCCGGATTATCGGCGCCGGCCGGCCGCGCCGGCCCCCTGCCTACAATCGGCCGCATGAATTCATGCGAGCCCCGTCGGCCCTGATGCCCCCGCTGCCCAGTCCCACCCGCAGGGCCCTGGTCGCGGCCATGGTCCTGGGCCTGACCGCGAGGCCGGTGCGAGCGCAATTCAAGGTCGAAATCGCCGGCACCGGGGCCAGCCAGGTGCCGGTTTTCGTGGCGCCCTTCCGCGACGAGGCGGCCGCGCCCACGGCCGTGTCGGCCATCGTGCGTGCCGACCTCGACCGCAGCGGCCTCGTGCGCACCCAGCCTGCAGCCGCGGTCTTGGACGA
>CAIWPS010000664.1 GCA_903914615.1 uncultured beta proteobacterium
GCGCGTGGCCAGCGTCGCCCTCGTCAAGGCCACCGGCGGCGGCTTCGACGCCGACGCGCCGCCGGCCGCCAACGCCGGCCTTGCGGCCACGGTTGCCAAGAACCCCTGAACCCCTGAACCCGACCCGAGCACCCCGCGCATGAAGCTGTTCCCTGCCCTCCGCCGCCACGCCCTGCCGGCCGGCGCCACCCTGCTGGCGGTGCTCGTCTGTGCCTGGGCCCTGAGCCGCCAGGCCCGCGCCGTGGCCCCGCCCACGCGCCCGGCCGCGGCGGTGCAGGTGACGACCTCCGCAGTGCAGCTGCGCGACATGCCCGTCTTCGAGACCGGCGTCGGCACCGTCACCGCGCTGCAGACCGTGACCGTGAAGGCCCGCATCGACGGCCAGCTCGACCAGGTGGCCTACGGCGAAGGCCAGGACGTGAAGGCCGGCCAGCTGCTGGCGCGCATCGACCCGCGCACGCTGCAGGCGCAGCTGGCACAGGCGCAGGCGCAGAAGGCCAAGGACAGCGCGCAGCTGGCCAGCGCGCGCGCCGACCTGCAGCGCTTCACGACGCTGGTGGCGCAGGACGCCGCCACGGCGCAGCAGCTCGACGCGCAGCAGGCCCTGGTCGGCCAGCTCAGCGCGGCGCTGCAGGCCGACGCCGCCGCGATCCAGTTCGCCGAGGTGCAGCTGAGCTACACCCAGATCAAGGCGCCGATCAGCGGCCGCGTCGGCGCGCGGCTGGTCGACGTCGGCAACATCGTCCACGCCGCCGACGCCGGCGGGCTCGTGGTCATCAATCAGGTCGACCCCATCAGCGTCGTCTTCACCGTGCCCGACGGCGCCTTCCAGGCGATCCAGAAGGCGATGCAGGCCAGCAAGGAACCGCTGGCGGTGCTGGCCTATCCGCGCGACGGCGACCAGCCGCTGGGCCGCGGCGAGCTCGTGCTCGTCAACAACCAGATCGACACCAGCACCGGCACAGTGCAGCTCAAGGCCCGCTTCGCCAACCCGCAGCACCTGCTGTGGCCGGGGCAGTACGTGAACATGCGGCTGGTGCTGGGCCAGCGCGCCCAGGCCCTGGTGGTGCCGGCGGCCGCCGTGCAGCGCGGCCAGGACGGCAGCTACACCTACGTCGTCAAGGACGACCAGACGGTGGCCAGCCAGCCCATCCGCGTGGCGCAGATCCAGGACGGCCTGGCGGTCATCGACCAGGGCCTGGCCGCCGGCCAGCGCGTGGTGGTGGACGGCCAGTACAAGCTCAAGCCCGGCGTGGCCATCGTCGAGGCCGGCGCCGCTCGCGCCCGGCCCGGCGCCAGTGCGGCGGTGTCTGCGGCTGCGTCTGCGGCGTCCGCCCCATGAGCATCTCGGCCCAGTTCATCAAGCGCCCGATCGGCACCGCGCTGCTCGCCGCAGCGCTGCTGCTGGTGGGCGTGGCGGCCTACCCGCTGCTGCCGGTGGCGCCGCTGCCGCAGGTCGACTTTCCCACCATCCAGGTCTCGGCCAACCTGCCCGGCGCCAGCCCGGAGACCATGGCCAGCAACGTCGCGCAGCCGCTCGAGCGCCAGTTCTCGCTGATACCGGGCCTGACGCAGATGACCTCGACCAGCGGCATCGGCTCGACCCAGATCACGCTGCAGTTCGACCTCAACCGCGCCATCGACGGCGCCGCGCTGGACGTGCAGGCGGCGATGAACGCCGCCACCGGCCAGCTGCCGACGACGCTTCCCGGCCCGCCCACGTACCGCAAGATCAACCCCGCCGACTCGCCCATCATGCTGCTGACGGTGCAGTCGCAGACGCTGCCGCTGACGCAGGTCAACGACTACGCCGACAACATCCTGGCGCAGCAGATCTCGCAGATCGCCGGCGTCGGCCAGGTCAGCATCGGCGGCGCGCAGAAGCCGGCCATCCGCATCCAAATCGACCCCGCCAAGATCGCCGCCCTGGGCATCAGCCTCGAGGAGATCCGCGGCGTCATCGCCAACCTCTCGGTCAACCAGCCCAAGGGCACGATGGACGGGCCGCGCCAGAGCTTCACCGTCTACACCAACGACCAGCTCATCAAGGCCGCGCCCTGGAACGACACCGTGCTGGCGTACAAGAACGGCGCGCCGGTGCGCGTGCGCGACGTCGGCATCGCCATCGACGGGCCCGAGAACAACAAGGTCGCGGCCTGGGCCTACCCGGGCGCCGGGGCGCCGGCGCTGGCCGAAGGCGAGACCGGCATCACGCCCGGGCGCGCCATCATGCTCGTCATCTACAAGCTGCCGGGCGCCAACGTCATCGAGACCGTCGACGCCATCAAGGCCGCGCTGCCGCGGCTGCAGGCCGCCATCCCGCCCACGATCGAGGTCCACACGCTGATCGACCGCACGCAGACCATCCGCGCCTCGGTCATCGACGTCGAGTTCACGCTCGTGCTGACGATCGCGCTGGTGGTGATGGTGATCTTCGTCTTCCTGCGCAACGTCGCCGCCACGGTCATTCCCAGCATCACCGTGCCGCTGGCGCTGACCGGCAGCGCGGCCATCATGTACGTGGTCGGCTACAGCCTGGACAACCTTTCGCTGATGGCGCTGACGATCTCGGTCGGCTTCGTCGTCGACGACGCCATCGTGATGCTCGAGAACATCTACCGCCACGTCGAGGACGGCATGACGCCGATGGAGGCCGCGCTCAAGGGCGCGGGCGAGATCGCCTTCACCATCGTCTCGATCTCGGTCTCGCTGGTGGCGGTGTTCATCCCGCTGTTGCTGATGGGCGGCATCGTCGGGCGCCTGTTCCGCGAGTTCGCGGTCACGGTGACGCTGACGATCGCGGTCTCGGTCGTCGTCTCGCTGACGCTCACGCCCATGCTGTGCTCGCGCTACCTGCACGGCGGCCATGAGGAAAAGCACGGCCGCCTGTACATGCTCTTCGAGCGCGGCTTCGACGCCCTGCTCGGCGGCTACCGGCGCGGCCTGAACCTGGCGCTGAAATACCAGTTCACCACGCTGTGCATCTTCCTGGCGACGATGGCGTCCACGGTGTGGCTCTTCATCATCATCCCCAAGGGCTTCTTTCCGCAGCAGGACACCGGCTTCATCTTCGGCTCGGCGCAGTCGGCGCAGGACAGCTCCTTCGAGTCCATGAACAAGCGCATGGTGCAGTTCGCCGACATCGTTCGCCAGGATCCCGACGTCTCCGGCGTCAGCATGTTCGGCAATTCGTCCACCTTCAACCTGGGCAACTTCTTCATCGCCCTGAAGCCCAAGGACGAAGGCCGCAAGCTCAGCGCCGACGAGATCATCGGCCGCCTGCGCCCGAAGCTGGCGCAGGTGGAAGGCGCGACGCTGCTGATGCAGGCCGGGCAGGACGTGAGCATGGGCGGCCGGCCTTCGCGCACGCAGTTCCAGTACACGCTGACCGACGCCAACATCGACGAGCTCAACCTGTGGTCGCCAAGGCTGCTGGAACGCTTCAGCAAGCTGCCACAGCTCGCCGACGTCGCCTCCGACCTGCAGAACGGCGCCAACACCGCCACCCTGACCATCGACCGCGACCGCGCCGCCAGCTTCGGCATCACGCCGGCGGCCATCGACAACATCATCTACGACGCCATCGGCCAGCGCCAGGTCAGCCAGTACTTCACGCAGATCAACAGCTACCACGTGGTGCTGGAGGTGACGCCGGCGCTGCAGGCCGACGCTTCGCTGTTCAACAAGCTCTACGTCACCTCGCCGCTGACCGGCCAGCAGGTGCCGCTGTCGACCTTCGTCAAGGTCGACACCGAGAAGACCGCGGCGCTGTCGATCAGCCACCAGAGCCAGTTCCCGGCGGTGACGATCTCGTTCAACCTCGCGCCCGGCGTGGCACTGGGCCAGGCGGTGGACGCCATCAACCAGGCCCAGGCCGAGATGTCGCTGCCGCAGGCACTGAGCGGCTCGTTCCAGGGCACGGCGCAGGCCTTCCGCGATTCGCTGCGCACCCAGCCCTACCTGATCGCGGCGGCGCTGATCGCCGTCTACATCGTGCTCGGGCTGCTGTACGAGAGCTTCATCCACCCGCTGACCATCCTGTCCACGCTGCCCTCGGCCGGCGTCGGCGCGTTGCTGATCCTGATGGCCGGGGGCTACGAGCTCACGGTGATCGCGCTCATCGGCATCATCCTGCTCATCGGCATAGTGAAGAAGAACGGCATCATGATGGTCGACTTCGCGCTCACCGCCGAACGCGAGAAGGGCATGTCGCCGCACGACGCCATCGTCCAGGCCTGCCTGATGCGCTTCCGCCCCATCATGATGACGACGCTGTGCGCGCTGCTGTCGGGCCTGCCGCTGATGCTGGGGCATGGCGCGGGCTCCGAACTGCGCCGGCCGCTGGGCTACGCGATGGTGGGCGGGCTCATCCTGTCGCAGGCGCTGACGCTGTTCACGACGCCGGTGGTGTACCTGTACCTGGAACGCCTGAGCCGCTGGTTCGCACGGCGGCGCAAGCCGGCGCGTGGCGCCGTGGCAGCGCCCTCGGCCAACCCCGCCGACTGAAGCCGAAAGTCTCCATGGCCACTGCCTCCGCCGCGCGCCACTCCAAGCTGGGCACCGTGCTGCGGGTGACCAGCGGCAACTTCATGGAGATGTTCGACTTCTTCCTGTTCGGCTTCTACGCCACCTACATCTCGCGCACCTTCTTCCCCTCGGGCGACGAATTCGCGTCGCTGATGCTGACCTTCATGACCTTCGGCGCCGGCTTCCTGATGCGGCCGCTGGGCGCCATCTTCCTCGGCGCCTATGTCGACCGCGTGGGCCGCCGCCAGGGCCTGATCGTGACGCTGGCGCTGATGGCCCTGGGCACCGTGCTCATCGCCTTCGTGCCGGGCTACGCGACCATCGGCTACGCGGCGCCGCTGCTGGTGCTGACGGGGCGGCTGCTGCAGGGCTTCTCGGCGGGGGTCGAGCTGGGCGGGGTCTCGGTCTACCTGTCGGAGATGGCCACGCCCGGCCACAAGGGCTTCTATGTCTCGTGGCAGTCGGCCAGC
>CAIWPS010000665.1 GCA_903914615.1 uncultured beta proteobacterium
CGGGCCAACAGGCGCCAGGGTCGCGATGAGCCGGCACCGCAGGCCCAGGACGCGGACCACGATCGCCGCCGGCGCGGCGACGATGAACCTGGAGAAGCTGGGCGTCTCGCGCTTCGACTTCCGCGACCCTTACCACTTCGCGCTCACCCTCACCTGGCCGGAGTTCTTCGCCGTGCTGGTGCTGGCCTACCTGGCCATCAACATCGCCTTCGCGCTGCTCTACGCGGCGGTGCCGGCCTCCATCAGCAACCTGCCCGCCGGGTCGCTGCTGGACGCCTTCTTCTTCAGCGTCGAGACCCTGGCCACCGTGGGCTACGGCTACATGGTGCCGGCCACGCGCTTCGGCCACGCCGTGGCCACGGTGGAGATCTTCGTCGGCATGATGTTCACGGCCACCATGACCGGCCTGTTCTTCGTGCGTTTCTCCAAGCCCAAGGCCAAGATCATCTTCGCCGCGCGGCCGGTGGTGACGCGGCAGGGCGGCCGGCCGGTGCTGATGATCCGCCTGGGCAACGGCCGCATGAACGCCCTCACCGACGCCAGCGCCCGCATCACCGTGCTGCTGCTGCAGACCGGCCCCGACGGCCGCCCCTTCCGGCGTGCCGTCGACCTGGCGCTGGAACGCGCCGACCTGCCCTTTCTGCCGCTGACCTGGACCCTGATCCACGAGATGGGCGCCGGCAGCCCCTTGCACGGCCTGCAGGCCGACGCGCCCGGCCTGGAGAGCCTGCGCATGATGCTCAGCCTGACCGCGCGCGACCCCTCGCTGGGCGCCCAGGTCTACGCGGCGCAGGGCTGGCGCGGCAGCGACATCGCCTTCGGCATGCGCTATGCCGACGCCGTGACCTGGGACGGTGTCGACACCTCGGTGGCCGACATGCGCAAGATCAGCGCCATCGAGCCCGATACAGCGACGACGGCAGCGGACGCGACGCCCTGAGCACCGCGCCACCGCGGCGCCCGCCGTCGTTGTTGCGCCAGGGCCTTCAGTCCGCCGTGCGCCAGGGGCCTTCGATGAGCTCGCGCGTCTCGGCCACGGCGATCTCCCACAGGCGCAGCACGTCGGCATCGCTGCGCTGCCAGCTGCCGCCGAAGTTGCCGTCGCCGGCCAGCGCGCGGGCGCCGACGGGGTCCTGCAGCGCATAGAGCCGGTAGTCGACGCGCGGCTTGCGGCCGCCGGGCGCCACGACGCCGGCCAGGCGCGTCCAGGGCAGGTTTTCCATCCACGAGGCATGGGCGCTGTCGGCGTCCAGGCCCTGCACATGGGCCCAGGTGCGCGGTGCGTTCCACCAGTTGTGGAACTTGGTCTGCAGGCCGGGCAGGGTGGCGGTGAGCTCCTGCAGCAGCGAGCCCACGGCGCTGTTGCCGCCATGGCCGTTGACGACGACGATGCGCCGGAAGCCCTGGCCGTGCAGGCTGCCGACGAGGTCGCGCACCACCGCCAGCAGCGTCGTCAGGCTGATCGACACCGTGCCCGGGTAGGCCGCGAACGAGGGCGTGAAGCCGTAGTTCAGCACCGGGAACACGGGCAGGCCCAGCGGCTCGGCGGCCTCGACGGCCACGCGCTCGGCCAGCAGAGCGTCGGTGGCCAGGCTGAGCTGGGCGTGCTGCTCGATGCTGGCGATGGGCAGCACGCAGCGGTCGTCGCGCTGCAGCTGCTGCTCGACCTGCATCCAGTTCATGTCGGCGACGCGCATGGTCCCCCCAGGGCCGCGGCGGCCGCCTTACTCGGTCACCAGTCGGCCTGTCGCGGCGTCCTCGGCCGCGCGCATGCGCTTGCGCACGTAGGCGAAGACCTGGGCCAGGATGAGCAGGCTGCAGGCGCCGATGAACCAGGCCGCGATGGGCCGGGTCAGGAACACGCTGAGGTCGCCCCGCGACAGCAGCATGGCGCGGCGGAAGTTCTCCTCCAGCATCGGCCCCAGCACATAGCCCAGCACGATGGGCGAGACCGGGAAGTCCAGCGCCAGGAAGACGGCGCCGATGATGCCGAACACCGCCACCTCGCCGACGTCGAAGAGGCTGCTCTTGGTGCTGTAGACGCCGACGCAGATGAAGAACAGCGCGGCCGGGTAGAGGTACTTGTAGGGCACGCGCAGCATGCGCACCCAGACGCCGATCATCGGCACGTTCAGGATGACGAGCAGCACGTTGCCGATCCAGAAGCTGGCGATCAGGCCCCAGAACAGGTCGGGGTGCTCGGTGATGAGCTGCGGCCCGGGCTGGATGCCCTTGATGATGAGCGCGCCCAGGATCAGCGCCATCACGGCGTCGCCGGGAATGCCCAGCGACATCGTCGGGATGAAGTCGACCTGCGTCTTCGAGTGCGAAGCCGCCTCGGGGCTGGCCACACCCGCGATGGCGCCCTTGCCGAAGCGCGAGGGGTCCTTGGCGATCTTGCGCTCGACCGCGTAGGCGATGAAGGTGGTGATGGTGGGCCCGGTGCCGGGCATGGCGCCGAAGAGGGTGCCCACCGCGGTGCCGCGCACCATGGGCCAGAAGGCTTCCCTCAGCTCGGCGCGGGTGGGCCGCATGTCCTTCATGCTGAGCCGGGTGTCGCTGATCTTGGGCGCGGGCCGGTTGATGCTCATGAGGAAGTCGGCGATGCCGAACAGCCCCATGCACAGCGCGCCGAGCTCGACCCCGTCGGACAGCTCGGGCAGGTCGAAGGAATAGCGGATGGTGCCGCTGATGACGTCGGTGCCGACGACGCCGCACATCAGCCCGAAGACCGTCATCGCCACGCCCTTGAGCGGCGAGCCGCGCGACATCGTGGCCCCGGCCAGCAGGCCCAGCAGCATGATCGAGCAGACCTCGGTGGGACCGAACTTGAAGGCGACCTCCACCAGCAGCGGCGAGAGGAAGATCATCACGATGATGCCCACCGACGCGGCGAAGAACGACGACATCATCGTGATGCCCAGGGCCGCGCCGCCGCGACCCTTCTGCGTCATCGGGTAGCCGTCCAGGCAGGTCACGGCGTGCGGCGGGTGGCTGGGCAGGTTGAGCAGGATGGCGCCGATGGCGCCGCCGTACTGCGAGCCGTAGAAGATGCCGGCCAGCATCAGGATGGCCGGCACCGGCGGGATGGCGTAGGTCAGCGGCAGCAGCATCGAGATCGTCGTCAGCGCGCCCATGCCGGGCAGCACGCCGATGAGGTTGCCGATCAGCACGCCGAACACCGACCACATGAAGTTGCCCGGCTGCAGCGCGATGCCGAAGCCGTACCAGAGGTCCATCAAGGTCTGGTGCATGTCGAGCCCTGTGTGTCGGAGTGTGGGGTCGGCGCGGCCTTCAGGCCCAGCCGAACAGCGGCAGCTGCAGGCGCAGCCCGTAGTGGAAGACGATGACGGCCATGGCCACCATGAGCAGGCTGAGCAGGATCGCGCCCTTGACGGTGTTCAGGCGGTCGCCCATGGCAGAGATGAAGACCGCGAAGAAGGTGGCCGGCACCAGCCCGCCATGCTCGCCGAGCACGACGAAGGCGACGACCCCGCCCAGGATGCACAGCCAGCCCCGCCCCTGCGGGCCGCCGCCGCCATGGCCATGGCCCGGCAGTGCCGGCGCCGCGTCGCGCGCGCCCGCGGGCAGTGCCGTGAGCGCGATGGCCACGCCGACCAGGATCATCAGCACGCCCAGCACCACCGGGATGAAGCCCGGGCCCATGCGGTTGAGCGTGCCCATGCGGTAGCCGACGCCCAGCACGACCACGGTGGTGCCCAGCACGACCAGCAGCGCGGCACCCACGTGGTCCTTGCCGAGTCTCTTGTACCTTTGCATCGTCTCGTCTCCGGCGGGCGCGGTACGCGCCCATGGGCCCGCGGGCACGCCCTCTGTCCTTGCTTTGCAGCAGTCTAGGTGGCAAGACCCGACAGGTTCTGTGGAATCTACTTAATGGGCCTGCGGCCGGCCCACTTCACAAAGCGTTGACGTGAGCTTAACAAGCCGCGCGACCGCGACCGCGGTTGCGACCTCGAACGCGAAAGCCCAGCGCCCTCGTTCTGCCCCAGACCGTCGCCGACAATATTGGCAGGAGACCCCATGATGCCCTTGCACCCTGCCTGCGCCCTGCGCCACCTGCCCCTGGCCCTCGGTGCGCTGACCCTGGCCTCGGCCTTCGCCGGCGAGCCACTGGCCTACCCGCCCACGCGCGCTGCCTCGCAATCCGACGTCTACCACGGCGTGCGCGTCGCCGACCCCTACCGCTGGCTGGAAGACGATCGCAGCGCCGACACCGCGGCCTGGGTGGCGGCGCAGAACGCCGTCACCGACCGCTACCTGCAGGCGCTGCCGCAGCGGGCGCCGGTGCACAAGCTCTACACCGCGCTCTACGACTTCGAACGCTACGGCCTGCCCTTCAAGGAAGGCGGCCGCTATTTCTGGACCCGCAACGACGGTCTGCAGCAGCAGAGCGTGCTCTACACCGCCACCTCGTTGGCCGACAAGCCCGCCGTGGCGCTGGACCCGAATGCCCTGTCCAAGGACGGCACCGTGGCGCTCGGCGGCGTGGTGCCTTCGCGCGACGGCAGGCTGCTGGCCTACGGCGTGGCCAACGCCGGCTCGGACTGGCAGACCTGGCGCGTGCGCGACCTGGCCAGCGGCACCGACCGCCCCGACCGCCTCGACTGGGTCAAGTTCTCCGGCGCCAGCTGGACCGCCGACGGCGCCGGCTTCTTCTATTCGCGCTACGACGCACCCGCCGAAGGCAAGGCGCTGACCGGCGCCAACTACTTCCAGAAGCTCTACTACCACCGCCTGGGCACGCCGCAGGCGGCCGACGCGCTGGTGGCCGAGAACGCGGCCGAGAAGGAATGGATGTTCGGCGCCGAGGTCTCCGACGACGGCGGCCTGCTCATCGTCAGCATCCGCAAGAACACCGGCAACAGGAACGGCCTCATGGTGCTGCCTCTGCCCAGGGGCGCCTACGCCGGCGGCACGCCGCGCGTGCTGACGCTGGACTTCGACGCCGCCTACCAGCCGGTGGCGGTCGACGGCGGCAGGCTGGTCGTCAAGACCGACCTTGCGGCACCACGCGGCCGTCTGATGGCCATTGACCTGTCCGACCCCGCGCGCGCGAATTGGAAGACGCTGGTGGCCGAAGGCCCCGACGCCATGACCGGCGCCAGCGGCGTCGGCGGCCGCTACCTGCTGCAGTACCTGCGCGACGCCAGCACCCTGGTGCGCGTGCACCGAGCCGACGGCAGCCTGGCCGGCGAGGTGGCACTGCCCGGCGTCGGCACGGCCGGCGGCTTCGGCGGCCGCTGGGCCGAGGGCGAGACCTTCTTCAGCTACACCAGCCTCATCCACCCGGCCGAGGTCTGGCGCTACGACATCGCCAGCGGCCAGGCCACGCTCTTCAAGCGCCCGCGCACGGCCTTCGACCCCGAGCAGTTCGAGACCCGGCGCGCCTTCGTCACCAGCAGGGACGGAACGCGCGTGCCGGTCTTCATCGCCCACCGCAAGGGCCTGAAGATGGACGGCAGCGCGCCCACGCTGCTCTACGGCTACGGCGGCTTCAACGTGACGCAGACGCCGGCCTACAACGTCACCGCGGCGACGTGGATGAAGATGGGCGGCGTCTACGTGCTGGCGTCGCTGCGCGGCGGCGGCGAATACGGCAGCGCCTGGCACGAGGCCGGCACCAAGCTGAAGAAGCAGAACGTCTTCGACGACTTCATCGCCGCCGCCGAATGGCTGATCGCGAACAAGGTCACCTCGCCATCGAAGCTGGCGGTGATGGGCGGCTCCAACGGCGGCCTGCTGGTGGGTGCGGTGGTCAACCAGCGGCCCGAACTGTTCGCCGCCGCGCTGCCGGCGGTGGGCGTGATGGACATGCTGCGCTACCACCGCTTCACCATCGGCTGGGCCTGGGCGTCGGACTACGGCACCTCCGACGACGAGGCCGAGTTCAAGGCCCTCTTCGCCTACTCGCCGCTGCACAACATCGCCGGCGGCAAGACCTACCCGGCCGTCCTCGTCACCACCGCCGACCACGACGACCGCGTCGTGCCGGCGCACAGCTTCAAGTACATCGCCACGCTGCAGGCCGCCGACACCGGCCCCGCACCCAAGCTCATCCGCATCGAGACCCAGGCCGGGCATGGCGCCGGCAAGCCAACGTCCAAGATCATCGACGAGCGCGCCGACATGCTGGCCTTCATCGCCCAGGCCACGGGGCTGGCGGTGCCCTGAACGGCCGCGGCGGCGCTTGCATCGGGTCGCACTTCAGCGCTTTTCTTTGCAGTGTCGAAGCCATGGCGCCCGCTGCGGGCGCCAGACTGCCACCTCGGTATTGGAGAAAGCTGCGCAGCGGTCAACCACCCCACGGCTGAAGCCGGGGGCTTGAGAGGCGAGAGCCTCGATAGCCCGGGTTGACCAGACCCAGAAAGGAGAGAGCCGAAAGGAACGAACCAATCTACGTTGCGCACAGGCGGCAAGACCGACGGCGAGGTGCTTCTCCAGCCCCGCCATCTCGAAGCCGCGGGAGCAGACAAGCCACGGGGTGGCGCGAAACGGTCCGCGGCGGGAGCCCATCAGATCCTTGAGGGCTCCAACCGGTGCGCAACATGGTCGAGGAGAGCGGGTCCGCAAGGACTCCGTCACACAGGCCCGTAAGGGTCAACCGAGCCGGCGCGGCACGCCGGCGGCAAGTGAACAGAGCAATCCGCAGTGGCAGTGTTCGTCCTGAGCCGTGAAGGCAAGCCGGTCATGCCGTGCA
>CAIWPS010000666.1 GCA_903914615.1 uncultured beta proteobacterium
GCGCCAGGCTGCGCAGCAGCTGCGAAGGCAGCGTGCCCAGGGCGCGCAGGGTACCGATCTCGCGCGTGCGCTCGATGATGGCCATGGCCATCGCGTTGGTGACGACGAAGACGACGATGACCGCGATGATCAGCCCCAGCGCCCCGAAGATGCGGTTGTACAGGCCGCGCACCGACTGGTAGAAGAAGGCCTGGTCGAGCCAGGTCTGCACCGTCAGCTTCGGGTTCGCGGCGGCCACGCGGGCCTGCGCCGGCGTGGTCGCGTCCATGCGGCGCAGGAAGACGCCCAGGGTGGACACGCGCGGCGTGTTCAGCAGCTTCTGCGCGGTGGCGATGTCGGTGTAGACGACGCGCTTGTCGTAGTCGGGCACGCCGGTGGAGAACACGCCCTTGACCGTCACGTCCAGCGCGTTCAGGGCGCCGTCGGTGGTGCTGGCCAGCAGCGTCAGGCTGCTGCCGGGCTGCGCCTTCAGGCTCTTGGCCAGGCCCTCGCCCAGCATCACCTCGGCCTGGCCGGCGCCGCTGGCCAGCACCTCGCCGGCCAGCATCTTCAGGAACGGGCCCTTGACGGCGAACTCGCTGTCGGGCTCGACGCCGGTGGCCAGCATCACGGTGGACTTGTCGCCGTTGCTGACAAGGCCGCTGAAGGTGATGCGCGGCAGCACCTGCCGCACGTCGGGGTCGGCCAGCAGCGCGGCCGTGAGGCCCTGCCAGTCGTCCAGGCCGTACTGCAGCGGCTGGTCCTCGTCCTTGGTGAACTGTGAGGGCAGGCCGACGATGAGGTGCCCGGTGTTGCGCGCCGCGCCCTGGGCCAGGCCCTGGTAGGTGTAGACCGCAAAGCCGCCGGCCAGCAGGATGGCCGCCGTGCCCAGCGCCGCGATGGCCACGGTGACGAGCGAGCGACGGCGGTTGCGCAGCGTGTTCTGCACCGCGAACGGCAGCCACCTCATTGCAGCCTCCCGTCGAGCAGCGACAGGATGCGGTCGCAGCGCTGGGTCAGCCGGCTGTCGTGGGTGGCGATGACGAAGGCCGCGCCCTCGGCGTGGCAGCGTTCGCGCATCAGGTCCATCACCTGGTCGGCGGTGTGCGAATCCAGGCTCGCGGTGGGCTCGTCGGCGATGACCAGCCGTGGCCGCTTCACCAGCGCGCGCGCGATCGCCACGCGCTGGCGCTGGCCACCCGAGAGCGCGTCGGGCCGGTGCTGCGCGTGCTCGTGCAGGCCGACCGCGAGCAGCTGCGCAGCCACGCGCTCGCGGCGCTCGGCCTTCGGCACGCCGGCGATGAAGAGCGGGTAGTCGACGTTTTCTTCCACGGTCATCACCGGCACCAGGTTGAAGGTCTGGAAGACGAAGCCCAAGGCGTCGCGGCGCAGCAGCGTGCGGCCGATCTCGTCCAGGCCGGCGACGTCGCGATCGGCGAAGAGGATGCTGCCTGCATCGGGCGTGTCGATGAGGCCGCAGAGGTTGAGGATGGT
Source organism: uncultured beta proteobacterium (assembly GCA_903914615.1). Classification (GTDB taxonomy): domain Bacteria; phylum Pseudomonadota; class Gammaproteobacteria; order Burkholderiales; family Burkholderiaceae_C; genus Rubrivivax. The sequence continues at coordinate 1,474 of CAIWPS010000666.1, forward strand.
GCTCTTGCCGCTGCCCGAGGGGCCCGTCAGCGCCAGCAGTTCGCCGCGCCGCACCGCCAGGTCCACGCCCTGCAGTGCCGGGATCACGTGCTGGCCCAGGCGGTAGGTCTTGCGCACGCCGCGCAGTTCGACGACGGCGTCGCTCACGGCCCGAGCTCCTTCAGCCGCGCCTGGGCCTGCGGCGCTTGCGGCGTGCCCTGCGAGACGGCCAGCGCCAGGAAGCGCTTCGCGTCGGCGGGGCGCTTGTCCTGCCGCGCCAGTTCGGCGGCGCGCAGCCACACCGCGCCGCGGAACTGCAGCGGCGCCGCGGCCAGCAGCGGGCTGGCCAGCACCTCGTTCAGCAGCTTGCCGCCCCGCGCCGTGCGGTTCATGAAGGGCGGCACGGCCAGGAAGGTGTTGGCGGCGACGAAGCGCACTTCCAGCGCGCCGGGCACGCCTTGGTGCCAGGGCTGGTCGTGCGCGGGACGCAGCAGCGCCAGTGCCTTGTCCAGCTGCGCCAGGCCGTCTTCGGCGAAGGCCAGCTTGTCCATCGGCGCCATCGCGGTGACCGCCTTCATGGCCGTGCTGGCGCCGGCGTAGGCCAGCAGCACGGGGTTGGCCGGCTCGGCCTTCAGCAGCGCCGTGAAGGCCGCGGCCGCCGGCTCGATGGCCGCGGACTCGCCTGCGGCCGCGCGGTTGAACTGGGCGAAGGCGCTGTCGAAGGCGGACGTCGGCGCCGCCTCGGCGACGGTGCAGACTATGGCGCCGGCCACGGCCAGCAACAGGCCGGCCAGGGTGGGCAGGAAGGTGAGATGGCGGTGCTTCATGGTGCGTTCCCGGCGCGGTACGGTTCCGCGCATGCCGTGCACCTTAGCCACGGCGGCGCACCACCGCCGCTGTGCTGCGACGACGCGCCGGCCGCCGTCGCGAAGCGGCGGCCGGCGGGCGCGACCGGCAACCCGGCCGATGCCGCGGGCCCGCCGTCGCGGCTGCAGCCTTCAGGCGGCCGCCTTGCGCAGCACGAGCTGCACGACCTCGCCGTCGCCGGTGCAGAGCCCCTTCGGCGAGCTGCCGCGGTCCGCAGGCCTCGTAGACGAAGAGGCCGCCCGGGCGCAGCGGCGATGTCGGGAACTCTGGCATCGGGAGGTGAGCTGTCGGGCCTGCGGGTTTGCGCGCCCATCTTGCCACCCCGCGCACGGCGCACCGGAGGCGGCGGGCGCCGCGTTGACGCCGATCAAGCGGGCGTCGCGCCATGGCGGCACACTCGGGCTGGCGGGCGCTGCCCCCGCGCCCGGAAAGCGCGCCATGTACCAACGCATCCTCGTGCCCATCGACGGCAGCGCCACGTCCGACCGCGGCCTGGACGAGGCCATCGGCCTGGCCCGGATCACCGGGGCCAGCCTGCGGCTGATCCACGTCGTCGATGAACTCACCTTCGCCACCGGCATCGAGCCCACCGCGGCCTATGCGGTTGACATGATCCCGCTGCTGAAGGAAGCCGGCACGCGCATCGTCGAACAGGGCAAGGCCCGCGTGGCCGCGCAGGGCGTGGCCGTCGACGCGGTGCTGCTGGAGAGCTTCGCGGCGCGGGTGTCGGACCTCGTCGTCGAACAGGCCCTGGGCTGGAAGGCCGACCTCATCGTCATCGGCACCCACGGCCGCCGCGGCGTGCGGCGCATGCTGCTGGGCAGCGACGCCGAGCAGATCCTGCGCCAGGCGCCGGTGCCGGTGCTGCTGGTGCGGGCAGCGCAGGCACCGGGCGACACGCCGCCCTGACCAGCGCCGCGCCGGGCAGGTCCGTGCCGGGCGTCACGCCCGGAGCAAGGGCTTTGATCTTGCATATCTAGGGTTAACCCTAATCTCTGTTACTCTGACCGCACAAGCTCAACAGAGACAGACACATGTTCAAGATCATCGAAACCCTGAAGGCGCTGATGCCGCGCGCCGAACCCCTGCCGCAGCCTGATGAGGCCTACCTGGCCGACGCGGTCGACCTCTACGACCTCGAGCGCCGCATGCGCGAGATCGATCTGCGCAGCCGCGACCGCTCGCCCGACCTCGTCTTCGCGCTCGGGCTGCGCTGAGGTGCGACGCGCCATGCATGCCAAGCCCGAAGCAGCGGCAGCCTTGCTCCTGCCGCCATGGCTGGCCGGCGCCCATGCGGCCGCGCACACCGCCATCGACTGCATGCGGCTGCCCTTCGACGCCGCACGCGAGCAGTATGCGCAGGGCGTGCAGGCCGGTCTGATCCAGCGTTCGATGCTCGCCGCACGCGATTTCGAGCAGGCGCTGGGCTCGCTGGAGCAGCTGACCCTGGGCCCGCTGGCGCGCCGCAACTAGCCACGCGCGGGCCGCGGCGCTCAGCGCAGCGCCGGACGCGCGCTGTCGATGTTCCGAGGCGCAACGGCGGCGCCGGCCGCGGACGGCGCGCGCGGACGCGCCAGCACGCACACCGCAAGCGCGGCGATGAGGTCGAAGATGGCCAGCACCACAAACAGCGGGCTGTAGCCGACCTGCGTGACGAGCACGCCGAACAGGGCGGTGAAGGCCGCCGCGCCGAGGTAGCCCATCATCCCGCCCATGCCGGTGGCGGTGGCGACCTCGTTCTTTCCGAACATGTCCGCGGTCACCGCGTACAGCGCCCCCGACAAGGTCTGGTGCGCGAAACCGCCCACGCACAGCAGCGCGATGGCGGCGTAGGGGCTGGCGACGAGGCCGATGCAGGCCGGCCCGACCATGCACAGCGCACCGGTCACCACCACCAGCTTGCGCGAAGTGAAGAGCGTGACGCCGGCATGCTTGTGGAAGAGGGGGCTGAGGTAGCCGCCGAGCACGCAGCCGATGTCGGCCGCCAGGAAGGGCATCCAGGCGAACAGCGCCACCTCCTTCAGGTTCATGTGGCGCTCGGTCATCATGTACAGCGGAATCCAGGCGTTGAAGGTCTGCCACGCCGGCTCGGACAGGATGCGCGGGATGCCGATGGCCCAGAAGTCGCGGCTGGCGATGATCGAGGTCCAGCGCCGTTTCGTGCCGCCCGCGGCGCTGTACTGCGCCTCCTGCCCCGACAGGATGTGTTCGCGCTCGCTGTCGGACAGGCGCGTCTGGTCGCGCGGGTGCTGGTACAGCAGCGTCCACAGCACGCTCCAGGCGATGCCCAGCGCACCGACGATGAGGAAGGCCCATTGCCACTGCCCGTGCAGCAGCGCCCACACCACCAGCGGCGGCGCCAGCAGCGCGCCGATCGACGAGCCGATGTTGAACCAGCCGATGGCGACCGAGCGCTCGCTGGCCGGGAACCATTCGGTGGTGGCCTTGACGCCGGCGGGGATGCCGGCGGCCTCGGTGAGGCCGAGCAGGCCGCGGAAGAAGGCCAGGCTCTGCCAGCCCGTGGACCAGGCCGCCGCGGCGCAGGCCAGCGACCAGGCGAAGGCGAAGACGGCGAAGCCGAGCTTGGTGCCGATGGCGTCCAGCAGGTAGCCCGCCACCGGCTGCATGAAGGCGTAGCACAGCTGCCAGGCGACGACCACGTGCGCGTACTGCGCGGTGCTGATGTCGAGGTCCTTCATCAGCGTCGGCGCGGCCACCGAGAGCGTGTTGCGCGCGAGGTAGTTGACGATCAGCCCTGCCGTCACCAGGCTGACCATCCACCACCGTATGCCCTTGATCTTCATCGCGCGGGTCTCCTCTTCTTCGCGGCGCGACTTCAGCGGCCGTCGGCGGCAATCTCGCCGCGGGTGTAGTGCATGGCCGCGAAGCTGCCGCCCTGGAAGTGGCGGCCCACGGCGTCCAGCGGGTTGGGGCCGGCCAGGATCTCGGCGGCGTAGTCCTCGGCGTTCTGCCTCGGCACGTAGCCCAGCGCCTCGGCGCCGCGGTTGTCCCACCACGAGCGCGTGTTGGCCGAGACGCCCCACACCACCAGGAAGCCCAGCGGCGGCGCCTGGATGCAGCGGTCGATGAAGTGCAGCAGGTCTTCGTGGCCGAACCAGGTGCTGAGGTGACGCGGCTCGGTCGGACGCGCCAGGCAGCTGCCGATGCGCACGCACACGCTCTCGATGCCGTGCTGGTCCCAGTACATGCGCGCCAGCGCCTCGCCCCAGGCCTTGCTGAGGCCGTAGAAGCCGTCGGGCCGCAGCGCGCAGTCCAGGCGCAGGCGCTCAGCCACGGGGTACATGCCGATGGCATGGTTGGAGCTGGCGAAGACGACGCGGCGCACGCCCTGGCGGCGCGCGCCTTCGTACACCTCGACGAGACCGCGCAGGTTGTTGTCGATGATCTCGGGCAGGGGCCGCTCGACGCTGGTGCCGGCGAGGTGGATGAGCACGTCGACGCCGGCCAGCAGGCGGTCGACGACGGCCGGGTCGCAGAGGTCGCCGTGCATCACGTCCTCGCCCTCGACCAGCGGCTGCAGCGCCTGGCGACCGCCGGCCGACCGCAGCGCCACGCCGCGCTGCAGCAGCGCCGGGCGCAGCACGCGGCCCATCTGGCCGCTGGCGCCGCTGAGTGCAATCTTCTTGGTCATCGGGTTTCCTTCGGGCTGGGGCCGGCGGCAGCTTCGGTGCGTCAGTGCGCAGGCCGGCGCGCGATGATGGGGCCGGCTCGATCCTGGCGGCGGTCGTGCAGGGCGAGCCGCGGCTCAGTCCGGCGACGGCGCGACCGCATGCGCGGCCATCGCCTCCAGCGCCTGCACCAGCGCCGAGTGGTCCATGTCGGCCAGGCCCTGGGCAGCGCAGGCCTGCATCAGCTGCGCAGCACCGGCGGTCTGCGGCAGCGCCACGCCGAGCTCGCGCGCGCCGGCCAGCGCCAGCCCCAGGTCCTTCTGGTGCAGCCGGATGCGGAAGCCGGGGGCAAAGGTGCGCTTGATCATGCGTTCGCCGTGCACTTCCAGGATGCGGCTGGACGCAAAGCCGCCCATCAGCGCCTGGCGCACCTTGGCCGGGTCGGCGCCGGCCTTGCTGGCGAAGACCAGCGCCTCGGCGACGGCGGCAATGTTCAGCGCC
>CAIWPS010000667.1 GCA_903914615.1 uncultured beta proteobacterium
GCCGTCATCGTGGCCGCGACCATCCCCTTCGCGCTGGCCTTCGCCATCGGGCTGATGGTGCTGCGCGGCGAATCGGCCAACCTGCTGTCGGTGGGCGCGATCGACTTCGGGCTCATCGTCGACGCCTCGGTGATCATGGTCGAGAACATCTTCAGGCACCTCAGCGAAAGCGCCAGCGCGCGCCACACCGGCGAGCCGCGGCTGCACGAACTGCGCACCTCGATGGGCTGGCGCGGACGCTTCGCCGTCATCTCGCGCTCGGCCACCGAGGTCAGCCAGTCCATCCTGTTCTCGGCCGCCATCATCATCGCCGGCTTCGTGCCGCTGTTCACCCTGTCGGGCATCGAAGGCCACATCTTCGGGCCCATGGCCAAGACCTACGCCTATGCCATCGCCGGCGGCATCCTGGCCACCTTCACGGTGTCGCCGGCGCTGAGCTCCTTCCTGCTTTCGGGCAAGCTGGAAGAGACCGAGACCTGGCTCGTGCGCCAGCTGCGCCGCGGCTACCTGCCGCTGGTGGGCTGGACGCTGGCGCACCGCCGCAGCGTGCTCGTCGCCACCGCGGTGGTGCTGCTGGGCGCGGGCCTCGCGGCCTCGCGGCTGGGGCTGGAGTTCCTGCCCAAGCTCGAGGAAGGCAACCTGTGGATACGCGCCACCATGCCGCTGTCGATCTCGCTGGAAGAGAGCAACGGCTACGTCAACGACATGCGCAAGCTCATCGCCACCTTCCCCGAGGTGCAGACCACGGTCTCGCAGCACGGCCGCCCCGACGACGGCACCGACGCCACCGGCTTCTTCAACGCCGAGTTCTTCGTGCCGCTGAAGCCCGAGGGGCAGTGGCCCCCCGGCACGACCAAGGAAGGCCTGTCGGCGGCGATGGCCGACAAGCTGCAGCAGCGCTTCCCCGGCGTCGAGTTCAACTTCTCGCAGTACATCGAGGACAACGTCGAGGAAGCCGCCTCGGGCGTGAAGGGCGAGAACTCGGTCAAGGTCTTCGGGCCCGAGCTGGGGACACTGGAAAAGGTCTCGCGCGATGTCGTCCGCGCCATCAAGGGCGTGCCCGGCATCACCGACCTGGCCGCCCTGCGCTCGCTGGGCCAGCCGACGCTGCAGATCGTCGTCGACCGCGAACGCGCCTCGCGCTACGGGCTGGCGCCGGGCGACGTCACGGCGGCGGTGCAGGTGGCCATCGGCGGGCAGTCGGCCGGCGACCTGTACGAGCCCGGCGGCGACCGCCACTTTCCGCTGATGGTGCGGCTGGCCCCCGAGCAGCGCGGCGACATCGACGCCATCCGCCGCATCGCCATCGCGGCGCCCGACCCCGGCGGCAACGGCACCGTCAACGTCGCGCTGGGCGAGGTCGCGAAGGTCGGCCTGGTCTCGGGCGCGTCGTTCATCTACCGCGAACAGCAGGAGCGCTACGTGCCGGTGAAGTTCGGCGTGCGCGGCCGCGACCTCGGCACCGCGGTGCTGGAGGCGCAGCACCAGGTCGAGACCGAGGTGAAACTGCCGCCGGGCTACCGGCTGGAATGGGTGGGCCAGTTCGGCAACCTGCAGGACGCGCTGCAGCGCCTGTCGGTGGCGGTGCCGGCGGCCATCCTGCTCATCGCCGGGCTGCTGTACCTGAACTTCAGCCGCCTGCGCGAGGTGCTGCTGGCGGCCAGCGTCATCCCGATGGCGCTGGTGGGCGGCGTGCTGGCGCTGTTCTTCACCGGCACGCCCTTCAGCGTCTCGGCGGCGATCGGCTTCATCGCGCTCTTCGGCATCGCGGCGATGGACGGCATCCTGATGCTGTCCTACTTCAACCAGCACGTCGACCAGGGCATGCCGCGCGCCGAGGCGCTGCGCCACATGTGCGAGGTGCAGATGCGCCCGGTGCTGATGACCTGCGCCGTGGCCTGCGTGGGGCTGGTGCCGGCGGCCGTGTCCACCGGCATCGGCTCGCAGGTGCAGCGGCCGCTGGCGCTGGTGGTGGTGGGCGGCATCCTGCTGGCGCCGCTGTTCATCCTGACCGTGCTGCCGGTGCTCATCGACCTGTTCTCGCGCCGCGCGCCGCGCGAAGGCGAGGTCGATGCGCCGGCCCCGCCGCCGCCGTCGGATGGCGAAGAGGTCGTGGCATGAAGGCCCTGCTCTGCCGCCGCGGCGCCCTCGTGCTGGCCACGCTGGCCGCCGTGGGCGTGCTGGCGGGCTGCGCCGTCGGCCCCGACACGCGCACCCCGACGGCGCCGGAAGTGGCGCGCTACACCGCCACGGCGCTGCCTGCGGCGACCGTCGGCAGCGGCGAGGGCAGCGACCGCGCGCAGCGCTTCGTCGATGCCGCCACGGTGGCGCCGGACTGGTGGACGGGCTTCGGCAGCGCCGAGCTCGACGCGCTGGTCGCGCGCGCGCTCGCTCGCAGCCCGACCATCGCCGCTGCCGAGGCGGCGCTGCGCGCCGCGCAGGAACTGGGGGCGGCGCAACGCGGCGCGCTGCTGCCCTCGGCCGACGCGAGCTACAGCGGCACCCGCGCCGGCACGCCGGCGGCGGTGGCTTCGCCGCTGAGCTCCGGTGCCTCGGTCTACACGCTGCACACGGCGCAGCTGAGCGTGGGCTATGTCGTCGACGTCTTCGGCGGCACGCGCCGTGCCATCGAGGCGCAGGACGCGCAGACCGACACCCAGGCCTGGCAACTGCGCGCGGCGCAGCTGACGCTGGCCGCCAACGTGGCCAGCGCGGCGCTGCAGGAGGCCTCGCTGCGCGAGCAACTGGCGGCCACGGAGCGGCTCGCCGACATCGCCGAGAAGCAGTGGAAGCTGCTGGGTGCGCAACGCCGCCTCGGCGCCGCGCCCGGCGCCGCCGTCCTGGCGCAGGAAGCGCTGTGGCGCCAGGCCCAGGCCGCCGCCGCGGCCTTGCGCAGGCAGCGGGCGCAGCAGCACGACTTGCTGGCCCTGCTGGTGGGCAGCACGCCCGCCGAACTGCCAGCGCTGGAACTGCAGTTGGCCGGCCTGCAATTGCCTGACGTGCCGGTAACCCTGCCCGGCGCGCTGCTGGCGCAGCGCCCCGACGTGCGCGCCGCCGCGGCCCAGCTGCGCGCCGCCAACGCCCAGCTGGGCGTGGCCGCGGCCAACATGCTGCCGCAGATCAGCCTGGGCGCAGGCATCGGCTCCAGCGCGCAGACGATCTCCGGCCTCTTCGGTGCCGGCGGCGCGCTGTGGAACCTGGCCGCCGGGGTCTCGCAGCCGCTGTTCCAGGGCGGCGCGCTGCTGCACCGCAAGCGCGCCGCAGAGGCCCAGCTGGACCAGGCGGTGGCGCAGTACCAGGGCACCGTGCTGGTGGCCTTCCAGAACGTTGCCGATGCGCTGGAGGCGGTGCGCCACGATGCCGACGTGCAGGTCGCTGCGCAGGCCCAGGCGCAGGCCGCCGCGGCGGCCCTGCGCATCGCGCAGCGCCAGGTGGAACTGGGCGACATCAGCGTGCTGACCCTGCTGTCCAGCGAGACCGCGGCGCTGCAGGCCGAGATCGCCGCCGTGCAGGCCCGCGCCGGCCGCAGCAGCGACCTGGTGGCGGTCTACCAGGCGCTGGGCGGCGGCTGGGGCACGGGCACACCGGGTCCGCTGGCGCAGGCGGGGCCGGTCGGCACCCGCTGAAGCCCTGGCGAAGCAGCGCTCAGCGCGCCGGCTTCAGCACCAGCACCTGCGCCGGCGCGCCCTGCGGCCACAGCGGCACGTACTGAACCTGCACCCACGGCTGCAGGAAGCTGCGGTACAGCGGCGAGAAGGCGATGCCGCTCTGGCCGCTGCTGTGCATCACCCGCGTCTGCGCCAGGTCGGCAACGTCGTACAGCGCGCGCAGGCTGGGGCCGTGTTCGTCCATGTAGAGCTCGCCGGTGTCGGCATCCGGCTTCAGGCCGACGCGCGAGACGTTGACCGTCTGTGTGTCGCCGCCCACCGGCGCGCGCAGCTCGAACAAGCCCGCCAGCAGCGGCACGTGGCTGAAGGGCCGGTGCTCGCCACGCATGCGGTGCGCGCGGCCCCAGCGCCACTGCGAGACGTCGCTGCCCCAGGCCTGCTGCAGTTCGTCCAGCGCGCGGCCGAAGGCGGCGTCGTTCTGGTCGGCGCAGGTCTCGACGATGTCGGCCGAGCTGCGGTCGTCGCACCAGCCTTCGTCGTCGCGCTGCAGAACGCCTTCCAGGGCGTCCTGGAAGGTGCGCGTGCTCAGGCCCTTCTCCCACAGCGCGGCACCCACGTTGTCCCGGAAGATGCCGCGCGCCAGCTGGCGCTGCCAGGCCCAGTAGATCAGCGGCGCCGCGCTGCCTTCGGCCATGGTGCCGTCGAAGTCCTTCAGCACGGCCTGCGCGGCGGCCGCCAGCGGGTGCGTGGAATGCGCCTTGCGCAGCCAGGGCAGCAGGGGCACCGTGGCCAGCGACTTGACGTCGGCCTGGATGGCCGCCAGGTCCTCGATGGACAGCCTGGCCTTGGCCTGCAGCAGCTGCTCGATGCGCTGGTGGCGGTAGGGCAGCGCCCATTCGCTGGTGAGGTAGTGCGGGTAGCCGGGCGGCGTGATGCGCTGGTTGGCGGTGGCGATGAAGCCGCGCGGCGGGTCGGTTTCTCGCGGCGTCTCGTCGGCCGGCACCCAGCCGTCCCAGTCGTAGCGCGCGTCCCAGCCCGGCGACGGCACCAGGCCTTTCAAATCGTTCTCGGGCTTGCGCCGCGGCACGCGGCCCGGCGCGATGACGCCGATGTGGCCGTCGCGGTCGGCCACCACCAGGTTCTGCATCGGCGCGACCCAGGCCTGCGCGGCGGCCATGAAATCGGCCACCGAGCCGGCCTGCTGCAGCGCCAGCGCCGAGGCATAGGGGTCCACGGTGGCGTCCAGCGCGGTCCAGCGCAGCGCCAGCGCGTAGGCCGGCCGGTCCTTGGGGCCCAGCAGCTCGGCGCCGGTGCCGGCGTCGGAGATGACCGGGCCGTGGCGGGTGCGCCGCACCGTCATCGTCACGTCGGGTTGGCCCTTGACGCGGATGACCTCGGTCGATGACTCGAAGGTGGCCCAGCCCTCGGGCGTGCGGTAGCGCGTGGGGTCGGCGGCGTCGATCTGCTCGAGGTACAGGTCCTGCACGTCGGGCCCGGTGTTGGTGGCACCCCAGGCAATGTGCTCGTTCTGCCCCAGCACCACGCCCGGTACGCCGGGCAGCGTGGCGCCGGCCACCTTCAGCCCCGGCGCTTCCAGCACCGCGAAGTACCACAGCGCCGGCGTGCTCAGCTTCAGGTGCGGGTCGTTGGCCAGCAGCGGGTGGCCGGTGGTGGTGTGGCTGCCGGAGACGACCCAGTTGTTCGAGCCCACGCCTTCCACGCCCGAGGGCGGCGCCATCTCGGGCAGCCGCGACCAGGCGGTGACGGTGGCACCGCTGCCCAGCCTCAGGCTGCGGAACAGCGCCGCGTAGTCGGCCGTGGCCAGCGGCGCCTCGCCCGGGTAGGGCGGCAGCAGCTCGTTGATGCGGGCCACCGGCAGCTGCAGCGCCAGCCGCAGGCGCAGCAGCTCGGTGCCCCAGTTGCCGCCCAGGTCCCAGGCCATCATCAGCGCCCAGGCCAGGCTGTCGACGGGGTCCCAGGGCTCGGGGGTGATGCCCAGCAGCACGAACTCCGGCGGCCGCGCCCGCAGCTCGTCCCTCAGCACCGCGTTGACGCCGTCGGCATAGGCCTGCAGCGCCAGCCGCGAGGCGTCGGGCAGGTGCTGCCACTGCTGCGCCGCCATGCGGCGGATGCCCAGCGCGCGCAGGAAGCGGTCGGTGTCCAGCGCGCCCTTGCCGAAGGCCTCGGCGAGGCGGCCGGCGCCGATGCGGCGGTGCGTCTCCATCTGCCACAGGCGGTCCTGGGCATGCGCGACACCGAGGCCGAAGTAGGCGTCGTGGACGCTGCCGGCGCGGATGGTGGGGATGCCGTTGGCGTCGCGCTCGATGCGGATCTCGCCCAGCGCGCCGGCCAGCGCGATCTCGCCCTGGGTCCGCGGCAGCACGCGCTGCGCGTACCAGAAGCCGGCCGCGGCGGCCAGGACGACCAGCCCCAGCAGGCCCCAGGCCGCGCGCTTGATCCACTTCATCGACATCCACCCCTTGCGCCGCAAAGGACGGGAGCGTAGCGCGTGGCCGCGGCCACGCCCAGCGGGGCACGCCCGCCGTGGCGGCGAACTGGCAGCGCTTGCGGGCCTTTCTCGGGGCTTGGCCGCGGCGGGTCGGCGCGACGATCGGGGCTCAGGTTTGACACCGCGAACCCGATATCCCCACCATGCTGACCCTGCACGCCACCCTTCACCGCCGCAGCCCCGCGCGCTGGGGCCGGCGCACGACCACGCTGTCGGACCCGAGCAGCCTGCGCGTCCAGGCCTGCCCGCCGTCGCTGCGTTGTGCGCCGCAAAGTACCTGGCAAAGGCTGATGTTCTGGCTGATGGCCCCGGCGCCGCAGGACGCCGCGCCGCCGCCACAGCGCCTGCCTGCGGTGCGCGCCGACTTCCTGGCGACGCTGGCGGACATCGCCGACGACGACGCCGAGGCGCTGCGCGAGCGCATCGAGCGCTGCCGCTCCCTGCGCGAGCTCTGGCATGCGCGCTCGGAGATCTACCGCGTCGTCGGCGTCGCGCACAGCCAGGCCGAGGCCGAGTCCCGCGTGGCGCTGCTCAACCGTCACTTCCCCACCCGCGCTCCGCGCTCGCAGTTCGCGGCCCTGTGATGCAGACCCAGATCGCCCCCCGCGACTTCACCCCCGGCGCCGGCCTGCCCGGCGACCGCCGCGCCCGCATCGCCGCGCGCCAGGCCTTCGTCGAACTGAAGCTGACCTACCTGCAGGCGCTGCAGGACGTCGGCGGCGCCGACTGGCTGCGCGGCCAGGTGCGCAGCGCCGAGGAACCGGTGGACCTGTGGCTGCTGCGCGCCCCGGTGTTCGCGGCGCTGGAAGGCGCCGACGGCGAACGCCGCAGCCGCCGCCAGCTGCTGCGGCGCGGGCTCGATTCGATGTTCCCCGACCTCGAACCGGTCAGCGCCTTCGCCGCCTTCTAGGCCGCCACTCAGGCAGCGCGCACGCGGGCCTTGAAGGTCTTGCGGAACTTCTCCACCTTGGGCGCGACGACGAAGGCGCAGTAGCCCTGGTTCGGGTGGTTGGCGAAGTAGTGCTGGTGGTAGGCCTCGGCCTTGCTGTAGTTGGCCAGCGGCAGCAGCTCCGTCACGACGCGGCCGCCGTGCGCGGCCTGCGCCTCGGCCAGGACGGCGGCGGCCACGGCACGCTGCGAACCGTCTTCGAGGTAGATGCCGCTGCGGTACTGGGTGCCGGTGTCGTTGCCCTGGCGGTTCAGCGTCGTCGGGTCGTGGATGGTGAAGAAGATCTCCAGCACCTCGCGCAGCGAGATCGCCGCGTCGTCGAAGCTCACGCGCACCACCTCGGCATGGCCGGTGGTGCCGGTGCAGACCTGCTCGTAGCTCGGCCTTTCGACGCTGCCGTTGCAGTAGCCGCTCTCGACCGCGGTGACGCCGTCGACGAGCTCGTAGACCGCCTCCAGGCACCAGAAGCAGCCGCCGCCCAGGGTGATCACCTGCGTTCCCATATCGCGTTCTCCATGTCGAGGTCCCATCGGTCGCACCGCGCCGCGACTCCTTACACTCCGGGCGATTATCAGGAAGCGCAAGCCATGGCCACCAAGTTCAACTGGGAAGACCCCTTCTTCTTCGACAGCCAGCTCGGCGACGACGAGCGCGCCGTGCGCGACGCCGCCCACGCCTACTGCCAGGAACGCCTGCAGACACGCGTGCTGATGGCGGCGCGCCACGAGACCTTCGACCGGGCCATCATGACCGAGATGGGCGAGCTCGGCCTGCTCGGCAGCACCATCGAAGGCTATGGCTGCGCCGGCCTGAACCATGTCTGCTACGGCCTGGTGGCCCGCGAGGTCGAGCGTGTCGATTCCGGCTACCGCAGCGCGATGAGCGTGCAGAGCTCGCTCGTCATGCACCCCATCCACGCCTACGGCAGCGAGGCGCAGCGCCAGAAGTACCTGCCGAAGCTGGCCAGCGGCGAATGGGTGGGCTGCTTCGGCCTCACCGAGCCCAACCACGGCAGCGACCCCGCCAGCATGCTCACGCGTGCGAAGCCCGTGGACGGCGGCTGGCTGCTCAAGGGCAGCAAGATGTGGATCACCAACAGCCCCATCGCCGACGTCTTCGTCGTCTGGGCCAAGGTCGAGAACCCAGACGGCAGCGTCGGCGGCCAGGAGGCCATCCACGGCTTCATCCTCGACAAGGGCATGGCCGGCCTGTCGGCGCCCAAGATCGAGGGCAAGATGAGCCTGCGCGCCAGCATCACCGGCGAGATCGTGATGGACGGCGTCTTCGTGCCCGATGCGCAGCTGCTGCCCAACGTGAACGGCCTGAAGGGCCCCTTCGGCTGCCTGAACAAGGCGCGCTACGGCATCGCCTGGGGCGCCCTGGGCGCGGCCGAGTTCTGCTGGCATGCGGCGCGCCAGTACACGCTGGACCGGCCGCAGTTCGGCCGCCCGCTGGCCCAGAACCAGCTGATCCAGAAGAAGCTGGCCGACATGCAGACCGAGATCACGCTGGGCCTGCAGAGCGTGCTGCGGGTGGGCCGGCTGATGGACGAGGGCCGCGCCGCGCCCGAGATGATCAGCCTCATCAAGCGCAACAGCTGCGGCAAGGCGCTGGACATCGCGCGCCAGGCGCGCGACATGCATGGCGGCAACGGCATCCACGACGAATACCACGTCATCCGCCACATGATCAACCTCGAGACCGTCAACACCTACGAGGGCACGCACGACGTGCATGCGCTCATCCTGGGCCGCGCGCAGACCGGCCTGCAGGCCTTCTACTGACCGCCCGCCGCAGACGGTCCGAGCCCCCTTCGAGACGATGAACGAAATCTTCCTGACCCTGGGCATCGAGTCCTGGAAACCGCTGCTGTCGACGCTGCTGCTGCCGCCCCTGCCCTTCCTGGTGCTGGTGCTGGTCGGCGCCCGGCTGATGTTCCGGCGCCGCCTGCTGGCCTGGCTGCTGGTGCTGCTGGGGGTGGCCGGGGTCTGGCTGTCGACGACCGAAGCCGTCGGCCTGGGCCTCACCCAATGGCTGCTGCGGCCGCCGCCGGCGCTGTCGCAGGCAGAGATCGCCGACCTCAAGCGGGCACCGAAGACCGCCATCGTCGTGCTCGGCGCGGGCCGCCGGCTGCTGGCGCCCGAGTACGGCATTTCCTCGCTCAAGCTGCACACCGTGGAAAGGCTGCGCTACGGCATCTGGCTCTCGCGCGAAACCGGGCTGCCGCTGGCCTACAGCGGCGGCGTCGGCCATGGTGCGCCGGCCGGCCCCAGCGAGGCCGAAATCGCCGCGCGCGTGGCCGAGCGTGAATTCGGGCGCCCCCTGCGCTGGCAGGAGGGCGAGTCGCGAGACACACGCGAAAACGCGCTGAAGACCGTGGCGCTGCTGCTGCCGCAGGGCATCGAGCAGATCGTGCTCGTCACCGACGGCAACCACATGCGCCGGGCCCTGGGCAATTTCGAGCGCGCCGCCGCGGGGGCCAGGCTGCGCCTGGTCGCAGCCCCGATGGGCCTGCCCAGCGGCGGCCGGTTGCGCCTGCGGGACTGGCTGCCCAGCACCGACGGCTTTGAGGACACCTGCATCGCCCTGCACGAATGGCTGGGCATCCTGGCCGGCGCCTGAGCCGGCGCGCCGCCCGCTAGCGCGGCACGGTCCCCAGCTTGGCGGTGGCCTTGGCCGCGTCTTCCTGGGCCTTGGCCTCGGCCCGTTCGCGCTCGGCCTGCGCCGCCTGCAGTGCCTTGATGCGCTGCGCATGCTCGGTGGCATTGGACATGCGGAAGTCGTCCATCAGCACGGCGTCGACCTTCATGCCCTGGGCCCGCATGCGTTCGCTCAGGTGCAGGCCGGCGGCGGGGTCGCCGCCCAGCGAGGCCACGACCTCGTTGGCGAAGAGGTCGGCGCTGCCGACGATGCTGTCGACCGCGATCGCCTGCTCGGCCCGCGCCTCTGCGGCCGTGAGCAGCATGCCGGCGCCGGGCACGGTCAGCGAGAGGATCTTGCCGACGAGGAAGCCGTTGCTCACGCCTTCGCTCTTCTGCACCGCGGCGATCGCGCCCTGGCTGGCCTGGAAGTAGGTGCCGAAGGCCGCCAGCCAGCGGAATTCGTCGGCCGTTCGCGCCTCGATCATCGCGTTGGCGGGGATCTTGGCGCGTTCGGTGCCCTGGCGCCAGAAGACGTCGGGGTCGTTGTCGAAGGCGCTCGCGGTGACGCTGCCGGCGCAGCCCTTCTGGGTCTCGACCTCGAGCGTGCGGCCGCCGTCCAGCGTCAGCGTCATCGGCTTGCCCTCGCTGGCTTCCTGGCGCGCCTTGAGCATCGCGTCCCAGAAGCCCTTGTCGTCGTAGGACACCATCGAGCCGCCCTTGAAGAGCTCGCTGATGGCAAAGCGGGTGTCGCCCGCGGGCAGCGTCCGGCCGTTGACCGCCGTCACGACGTCGCCCACCTTCAGCTCGTCGGGCGCGGCCTCGTCGGCCCAGACGACGCGCCACTTCTCGTCCATGCCGGTGACTTCACGGAACAGCTTCATGTCGATGTCCGACAGCTTCTTGCGCATCGAATGCACCGACAGCAGCACGAAGGGCTCGATCTCGGTGGTCTTGTCGCAAAGCGCCTCGGCACCCCAGGCCACCTGGATGGCGGCGGCGCGGAACTTCACCTCCTGCTCGAAGCGGGTCTTGAAGAGGTCGCGCTCGAAGGCGCGGTCGTACTGCGCCCCGGCGGGCCCGGTGGCCAGCAGCGCGCCGGCGAAGAAGGAGCACAGGCGACGGATACACACGGTTGCGATTTTGCCTTGCCGCAGGCCTTGGCCTTGCGAGGGTCGGCCCCGCCCCCACCTGGGACTCCTGCGCAACAGGTGCGCCCCGGCGCACAATCGCGCCCCCTGAAGCACCCCTGCTAGGAAGCCTGAAGATGAAACTCTGGTTGATCGGTGCCCTGATGCTGGCCGTGGCAAGCGCCGCGGTTCCTACGGATGCAGACGCCAGGCGACTGGCCGGCGGCAAGCCGGCCGGCCTGCAGCGCAACATGCCGGCACGCACGGCGCCCGATGCGCCGCCGCCCAAGCCGGCCACGCCGGCGCAGCAGGCGGCGCCGACCACGCCCGCTGCGGCCCCCGCAGCCGCCGTGCCGCCCAAGCGCAACTGGATGGGCCCGCTGGCCGGCCTGGCTGCCGGCCTGGGGCTGGCCGCGCTGCTCAGCCACTTCGGCATGGGCGAAGGGATGGCCAGCGCGCTGATGTTCGCGTTGCTCGCCGCCGGCGCGGTGTTCCTGGTGATGTTCCTGTTGCGCCGCTTCGGCCCCCGTGCCGCTGCCGGGCCGGCGCTGGCCGTTGCCGGTGGTGCGCCGATGCCCTGGTCGCAGCCCACGCCCTTGCCTGTGCAGAGGAACCGCATCGAGCCGGCCGACGTCATCGACATGCCCGCCAGCACCGCCGCGTCCGCCGCACCGGCCCTGGCCGCCCCGGCGGCCGCGGCGGCGGTGTCGCGCGTCTTCGTGCCCGCGAGCTTCGACGCCGAGGGCTTCGCGCGCACGGCCAAGATGATCTTCATCCGCCTGCAGACGGCGAACGACACCGCCGACCTCGACGACCTGCGCCGCTTCACCACGCCCGAGCTGTTCGCGTCGGTGCGGCTGGACATCCAGGAGCGCGGTGCCACGCCGCAGCAGACCGACGTCCTGAAGGTCGAATCGGAGGTGCTGGACGTGGCCCACGAGGACGGCCGCCAGATCGTCAGCGTGCGTTTCCACGGCCAGGTGGTCGAGGAAAAGGGCGCCGCGCCGACCGACTTCAACGAGGTCTGGCACCTCGTCAAGCCCGACGACGACAGCCGTGACTGGGCCATCGCCGGCATCGAGCCGCTGACCTGAAGGCGTGTGCCGGCTACGATGCCGGCATGACGGTCCTCCCTGCCCTGCGGCGGCTCGCGGCCGCCGGCGCCCTGGCCCTCCTGCTGGCGGCCTGCGCTGCCGGCGGACCGGCACCTGGCGCGCTGCAGTTCACCCAGCCCGTCGTCCTGCTGGGCGAGGTGCACGACAACGCCGCCCAGCACAGGCTGCGGCTGCAGGCCTTCGAGGCGCTGCTGGCCAGCGGCGCGCGCCCTGCGCTGGCGCTGGAACAGTTCGACCGCGACCACCAGGCCGACATCGACCGCGCCCGCGCGCAGACACCGCGGCCCGACGCCGACGCGCTGATCGCCGCCGCCGGCGGCACGGCGCAGAGCGGCTGGCACTGGGACCACTACCGTCCCTTCATTGCGCTGGCGCTGCAATACGACCTGCCCATCGTGGCCGCGAACGTGTCGCGCGGCGAAGCCCGCGTCGTGATGCAGCGCGGCCTGGCGGCCAGCGGCTTCGACGCTGCGGTGCCCGAGGCCGTGCTGGCCGAGCAGGCCGGCGACATCGAGGCCAGCCACTGCGGCCTGCTCGACAACGCGACCGCGCGGCGCATGGCGCTGGCCCAGGTGGCGCGCGACCAGACCATGGCGCGCGCCATCGAAAGCCAGGCCGCGCGCGGCGTCGTGCTGCTGGCCGGCAACGGCCACGTGCGCACCGACATCGGCGCGCCGCGCTGGCTCAGCGCCGCCACGCGCCAGCGCAGCGAGGCCATCGGCCTGCTGGAAGAAGGCGACCCGGCCGCACCCTACGACCGCATCGTGCGCACCACGGCGCAGCCGCGCCCCGACCCCTGCGCCGCCATGCGCGCCGGCGCTGCCGCGAAGGAGGGTGCGCGATGACGCCCGACCCGGCCTTCTGGGGCGACGCCCCCACCAGCCGTGCCCCCGGCCGCATCTACACCGACGAGGCGGTCTACCGCGAGGAGCTGCAACGCTTCTTCTACCGCGGCCACTGGTGCTACGTCGGCCTGGAATGCGAGATCGCCGAGCCCGGCCAGTTCAAGCGCAGCGTGGTCGGCGAGCGCAGCGTGATCATGGTGCGCGACAAGGACGGCGCCATCCACGTCGTCGAGAACCGCTGCGCCCACCGCGGCGTGGCCTTCTGCCGCGAGCGCCACGGCAGCGCCAAGAGCTTCGTCTGCCCTTACCACCAGTGGACCTACAAGCTCGACGGCAGCCTGCTCGGCCTGGCCTTCAGGCACGGCGTGAAGCGGGACGGCGAGGTGCAGGGCGGCATGCCGCCTGACTTCAGGCTCGCCGACCATGGCCTGACGAAGCTGAAGGTGGCGCGCCGCGGCGGCGCCGTCTTCGCCAGCTTCGACCCCGAGGTCGAGCCCTTCGAGGACTACGTCGGCCCGGAGATCCTGCATTACTTCGACCGCGTCTTCCACGGCCGGCCGCTGCGCCTGCTGGGCTACCACCGCCAGCGCATCCCGGCGAACTGGAAGCTGATGCAGGAGAACATCAAGGACCCCTACCACCCCGGTCTGCTGCACACCTGGTTCGTCACCTTCGGCCTGTGGCGCGCCGACCAGCAGGCGCAGATGGTGATGGACGCCCGCCACCGCCACGCCGCGATGGTGTCGCGCCGCGCCGAGGCCGCGGCGCCCAGCGAGGTGACGCAGGGGGTGACGAGCTTTCGCGCCAGCATGAAGCTGAACGACGAGCGGCTGCTCGACGTCGTGCCCGAGCCCTGGTGGAAAGGGCCCACGGTGGTGATGACGACGCTGTTCCCCAGCCTCATCGTCCAGCAGCAGGTGAACTCGCTGTCCACGCGCCACATCCAGCCCGTCGCCCCTGGCGTCTTCGATTTCGTCTGGACCCACTTCGGCTATGCCGACGACGACGAGGCGATGACGCGCCGCCGCCTGCGCCAGGCCAACCTCTTCGGCCCTGCCGGCTTCGTCTCGGCCGACGACGGCGAGGTCATCGAGTTCGTGCAGCAGGCCTACGCCGCGAACGGCGACGCGCGCACGATCAGCGAGCAGGACGGCAGCGGCGTACAGGCGACGCCGCACATGGTCACCGAGACGCTGATCCGCGGCATGTACCGCTACTGGCGCGAGGTCATGGGGCTGTGAAGGTCGACCTCGACACCCTGCTGGCGCTGCACGCGCTGTACGGCGACTACGCCGCCGCGCTGGACGCCCGCGAGCTCGAACGCTGGCCCGACTTCTTCACCGACGACGCCATCTACCGGCTGCAGTCGCGCGAGAACTTCGACCGCGGCCTGCCGCTGGCGACGATGGCCCTGGAAAGCCGCGGCATGCGGCTGGACCGCGTCCACGGCGCCACGCAGACCCTCTTCCACGACCCCTACCACCAGCGCCACATCGTCGGCCTGCCGCGGCTGCTGGCGCGCGATGCCGACGGCACGCTGCGCTGCGAGGCCAGCTACGTGGTGATCCGCACCCAGCGCGACGCGTTGCCCGAGATCCTCTCGGTGGGCCGCTACATCGACCGCGTCGTCGCCACGCCCGACGGCCTGCGCTTTGCCGAGCGGCTGGCCGTCTTCGACAACGACCTCGTCCCCAACTCGATCATCGACCCCGTCTGAAGTCCCGGCCGCGGCGGCCGATATCCCCTCATGGCCGTCGGTCGGCCGCAGGGAAACGCATGCCCGTCGCAGAGTCCTTCTTCGAAGCCGAACGCCACCTCGCCGACCCGGGCACCGATGCGCTGGTGCGCGACCTGGGCGTTCCGCCGCGGCCGCAGATCCTGGCCGACCTGGCGCGCGAGATGGGCCGCCCCGAGCCCGACCTGCAACGCATCGCGCGCACCGTGGCGACCGACGTCGCGCTCACCGCGGCGGTGCTGCGCGTCGCCAACTCGCCGGCCTACGGGTTGTCGCGCCGCGTCGAGACCCTGGGCCAGGCGCTGGGCCTGCTGGGGCTGAAGCAGATCGGCGTCATGGTCACCGGCCTGGTGATGCGCAAGGCGCTGCGCACCGACGGCCCGCAGCTGACGCGCTTCTGGGACGTCTCGGCCAAGCGCTCGTGGGCGCTGTCGGCGCTGGCGCGCGGGCTGCGCGGGGTGGACGTGGACGTGGCGCAGACCTTCGGCCTGTTCTGCGACGTCGGCATCCCGCTGCTGATGCAGCGCTTCCCCGACTACGCTGCCACGCTGGCGCTGTGCAATGCCGAGCCGGCGCTGTCCTTCACCGCCGTCGAGCAGTCGGTGCACCACAGCGACCACGCGCTCATCGGCGCGCTGATGGCGCGCACCTGGGGCGTGTCGCAGGCGGTCTGCCTGGCCATCCGACTGCACCACGACTATGCGGTGTTCCGCGACCCCAAGGTGCCCGAGCCGGTGGCGCGGCTGATCGCCATGGGGCTGATCGCCGAGCTGGCGATCCAGAGCTATGCGCGCATGAACGCCAGCACCGAGTGGACCAAGGGCGGCGACGCCGCGATGGGCGCGCTGATGCTGGCCGAAGTCGACGTCAACGACTGGGTCGAGCGCCTGGTCGACGGCTTCTCCGACGGCGCGGCCTGAGCGTCCTTTCAGCGCAGCCAGCTGCGCGCGTTGTGGAACATGCGCATCCACGGGCTCGGCGCCGCGGGGTCGGCGCCGCCCCAGCTCATCTGCACGTTGCGGAAGACGCGCTCGGGGTGCGGCATCAGTGCCGTCCAGCGGCCGTCGGCGGTGGTGACGGCGGTCAGGCCGCCGGGGCTGCCGTTGGGGTTGGCGGGGTAGGCCTCGGTGGCGGCGCCGTGGTGGTCGACGAAGCGCATCGCCGCCTGCACCGCCGCCGCGTCACCGCGCTGCGAGAAGTCGGCATAGCCTTCGCCATGCGCCACCGCGATGGGCAGCCGGCTGCCGGCCATGCCGGTGAAGAAGAGGCTGGGGCTGGCCAGCACTTCCACCAGCGACAGCCGGGCCTCGAACTGCTGGCTGCGGTTGCGCGTGAACTTGGGCCAGGCCTGGGCGCCGGGGATCAGCGGGCTCAGCGCAGCCAGCATCTGGCAGCCGTTGCACACGCCCAGGGCGAAGGTGTCGGCGCGGTTGAAGAAGGCCGCGAACTGCTCGGCCAGCGCCGGATTGAAGAGGATGGACCGCGCCCAGCCCTCGCCGGCCCCCAGCGTGTCGCCGTAGCTGAAGCCGCCACAGGCGACGAAGCCCTGGAACTGCGACAGCTTCGCGCCGCCGCCCTGCAGGTCGCTCATGTGGACGTCGTAGGTGTCGAAGCCGGCCTGCGCCATCGCGTAGCTCATCTCGAGGTGCGAGTTCACGCCCTGCTCGCGCAGGATGGCCAGTTGCGGGCGCCGCGTGTGCACCGCCGGCGCGACGGCGGGGTCGAAGGTGAGATGCAGATGCAGGCCGGGGTCGTCGGGCGCGCCTGCGGCGGCGTGCTCGCTGTCGGCACAGGCGGGGTTGTCGCGCAGCCGGGCGATGCGCCAGCTCACCTCGTCCCATTGCTGCTGCAGGGCCTGCAAGGGCGCGCTGAACTGGCACTTCGCGTCGCGCCAGACCTCGACCACGCCGCGTTCGTTGGTCTTGCCCAGGAAGTGCGCGTGGCGCGACAGGCCATGCCGGCGCAGCGTGGCCACGACCTCGTTGCGAACATCCGTCGGAACCTGCACGACGACGCCCAGTTCCTCGTTGAACAGGGCCCTCAGCGTCAGCTCGTTGCGACGCTCGCCGACCTGCGTCGCCCAGTTCTTCGAATCGCCGTATTCCGCGCGGCTGTCGGCGATGCCATCGCTTTCCGTCACCAGGATGTCGACGTTCAGGCTGACGCCCCGGTGGCCGGCGAAGGCCATCTCGCACACCGCCGCCCACAGGCCGCCGTCGCTGCGGTCGTGGTAGGCGAGCAGCCGGCCCTGGGCACGCAGCTCGTTGATGGCGGCGACCAGGGCCTTGAGCTGCTGGGCGTCGTCGAGGTCGGGCACGTCGTCGCCGAACTGTCCCAGCACCTGCGCCAGCATCGACCCGGCCATGCGCATGCGGCCCTGGCCGAGGTCGATCAGGATCAGCGTCGTGTCGCCCGGCTGCAGTTGCGGCGTCAGCGTGCCGCGCACGTCGTCGAGCGTGGCAAAGGCGGTGACGATGAGCGAGACCGGCGCCGTCACCTGGCGGCTCTCGCCGCCGTCCTGCCAGCGCGTGCGCATCGACAGCGAATCCTTGCCGACGGGGATGCCGATGCCCAGGGCCGGGCAGAGCTCCAGGCCCACCGCCATGACGGTGTCGTACAGCGCCGCGTCCTCGCCCGGCTCGCCGCAGGCCGCCATCCAGTTGGCACTGAGCTTCACGCGCGAGAGTTCGATGGGCGCAGCCAGCAGGTTGGTGATGGCCTCGGCCACCGCCATGCGGCCGCTGGCCGGTGCGTTCAGCGCCGCCAGCGGCGAGCGCTCGCCCATCGCCATGGCCTCGCCGCGCAAGCCGCGGTAGTCGGCCAGCGTCACCGCGCAGTCGGCCACCGGCACCTGCCAGGGGCCGACCATCGGGTCGCGGTGGCTCAGGCCGCCCACCGTGCGGTCGCCGATGGTGACGAGGAAGCGCTTGCTGGCCACCGTGGGGTGGCGCAGCACGTCCAGCGCCACCTGCTCCAGCTTCACGCCGGTCAGCTGCAGCGGCGGCTCGCGGCGCGCCACGCGCTGCACCTCGCGGTGCATCTTGGGCGGCTTGCCCAGCAGCACGTCCATCGGCATGTCGATGACGCGCTCGCCCGCCGGGCCGTCTTCGAGCACCAGCTCGCGGTCGCCGGTGGCGATGCCGACCACGGCCTGCGGGCAGCGTTCGCGCGCGCACATCTGCGCGAACAGGGGCATGAGGTCGGGGCGCACGGCCAGCACGTAGCGCTCCTGGCTCTCGTTGCACCAGGCTTCCTTGGGCGCCAGGCCGGACTCTTCCAGCGGCACCTTGCGCAGGTCGAAGGTGGCGCCGCGGCCGGCGCCGTCGACGAGCTCGGGGAAGGCATTGCTGATGCCGCCGGCGCCGACGTCGTGGATCGCCAGCACCGGGTTGCTTTCGCCCAGGGCCCAGCAATGGTTGATGACCTCCTGGGCGCGGCGCTGGATCTCGGGGTTGCCGCGCTGCACGCTGTCGAAGTCCAGCGCCGCGGTGTTGCTGCCCGCGGCCATGCTGCTGGCGGCGCCGCCGCCCATGCCGATGCGCATGCCCGGGCCGCCGAGCTGCACCAGCAGCGTGCCGGCCGGGAAGGGCAGCTTCTTCACCTGGCCGGCACTGATGCTGCCCAGCCCGCCGGCGATCATGATGGGCTTGTGGTAGCCGCGGCGGACGCCGGCCACGTCCTGCTCGAAGACGCGGAAATAGCCGCCCAGGTTGGGCCGGCCGAACTCGTTGTTGAAGGCCGCGCCGCCCAGCGGGCCCTCGGTCATGATCTGCAGGGCGCTGGCGATGTGCGCCGGCTTGCCGATGGGGCGGCGCTCCCAGGGCTCGTCGGTGCCCGGCAGGTGCAGGTGGCTGACCGAGAAGCCGGTGAC
>CAIWPS010000668.1 GCA_903914615.1 uncultured beta proteobacterium
CTAAGGCTAGGCGACGCCGAACTGGCGCTAGGTTGCCTGTCGGCCGCACACGATGCCTTTGCCCAAGCGCTGGCGCGGGCGCTGGAGATCGACAACCCTACGCAGCACGACGCCAGCGCTGGCCTGGCCCGGGTAGCCCTAGCCAAGGGAGACTGCGCAGCGACGCTGGCCGCACTGCGGCCTGTTCTGGACCATGCCGCGGCCGGCGGGATTCTGGAGGGCACCGAGTACCCGCGGCAAATCGAGCTGACGTGCCACGAAGGTCTGGCCCGCGCCGGTGACTCGCGCGCCGCCGACTGGCTGGTCCGTGCGCACAGCGTGCTGATGATCCAGCGCGAAGCCATCACGGATGCCGCGCTGCGCGAGGGATTCCTCCAGAATATCCCCCACCATCGCGAGATCGTGGCAGCTTGGGCGAATAACGGCGTGCGTGCAGCTCCGGGTGACGACACCGCTTGCTAAACATTCCCTAGCGTGAGAAGCGATGAGCGGAGGCAGGTCGGCGTTGGCCTGATGCGGATCGGCCTCTTGCCACCACTGGTTGCCTCCCTCAAGGGGGTGTCAACTGCCGTCGCCGGTCGGCGGTGATGTGCCGGTGCCCGTGGAGCGGGAATCAGCGTCGCGTTGGCGTCCAGCGGCAAGTACCGAGCCACGGCCTTGCACTCAGCGCAAGCGTTGGCCTGGGCTGACACCCGGCACCGAGTTTCCTTAGCGTTGGTCGCCTGGCCAGTCACTCGTCGCCCGCCGACTGAGCTCCTCGGCGTTGTGCTGGTTCAGACGGGTGGTCAAGCCCATACTTCGGGTAAATTGATGGCAGCGAAGGGGGCGTCGAGGTGTCCATCGCTGGGCCGGCGAGACACGTCCGAGCACGTGAGCATCAGGGGGATCCATGGACCAGCTGTTCAAGAGTCTGCCCGAGGTCATCAAGGCGGCGGCGCAGAGCCAATTGGGCATCCTGGCGCTGCTCGTGGTGGCACTGTCCATCCTGGCTTACGTCTTTTTTGCCAAGGCGACGGTCCGTGTCCGCGTCGGCATCTTCGTGCTGCTCTTTGCGGGCGTCATCGGCTTCGGCGTCGCGATGTTTCGTGCGTCGGATCCCGGCTTGCCGCCGACGTCGAGCGTCGTCGCCTCCAAGGCCGCCCTGTCGAAGGAGGCGCGCACGCTGCTCATGGGTGCTGCGGCCGATCCCAGTGGCTACGTCCTGTACGAGAAGTTCGGCGCCAGCGTCGACCTGCACACCAACGGCGTGAGCCTGTTGACCGACAAGTTCGATCACCATGCGGTCGCCACCTGGGAGTCGGCCCTGCAGGAGCTGGTCGACCGCGGTTTGCTCGCCGCGCGTGGCGATCGTGGCGAGGTCTACGAGATCACGCGCAAAGGCTACGACGCCGCAGCTTCGCAGCCACGCACCCAAGGGTCGCCGCAGGGGTCTTAGTTTCGGTCCGTTCCGCCCCGGCCTATTGCGCGCGGTGCTCCTCCACCCGCTTGCCGCAGGACCGGCTGGCTTGCGGTTGAGTGCCCGGGAGCGCAGGCAGGCATACC
>CAIWPS010000669.1 GCA_903914615.1 uncultured beta proteobacterium
CGACGGCGGCCGGGGCGAGGCCGGCCGCCTGCTGCAGCGCCTGCGCGGCGCGCCGCCGGCAGTGGCACCGGGCGCACCCGCGGTCGACCGCAGCGAACCCCAGCCGACGCTGCCGCCACCGGCCTGAAGGCCGCGCCGGCAGAGCGCCGGCAGCGGGCCTTAGCATGGCGGCACGAAGGGGGTGCAGGCATGGGCAAGGGTCGGCTGGAAGCCTTCAGCGATGGCGTCATCGCCATCCTGATCACGATCATGGTGCTGGAGCTGAAGGTGCCGCATGGCGAACAATGGCAGGCGCTGCAGCCGCTGTGGCCGGTGTTCCTGAGCTACGTGCTCAGCTTCGTCAACGTCGGCATCTACTGGAACAACCACCACCACCTGCTGCACGCCTGCCGGCAGGTCACCGGGCCCATGCTGTGGGCCAACCTGCACCTGCTGTTCTGGCTCTCGCTGGTGCCCTGGGCCACCGGCTGGATGGGCGAGAACCACTTTGCCGCGCTGCCGGTGGCGCTGTACGGCGGCGTGCTGCTGATGGCCGCGGTGGCCTACACGGTGCTGCAGCAGCTGATCATCGCCTCGCAGGGGCCGGACTCGCTGCTGCGCCGCGCCGTCGGCGCCGACTGGAAGGCCAAGGCCTCGCTGGCCGCCTACGTGGCCGCGGTGCCGCTGGCCTTCGTCTGGCCCGTGGCAGCGATGGGCCTGTACGTCGCCGTGGCCCTGACCTGGCTGGTGCCCGACCGGCGCATCGAACGCCAGCTCGGCCACGCCGAGTGAGGGCCGCGCCGGCGACCCGCTGCCGAAGCCGCTTCGGAGGGTCTAGGACAACCTGAACTGGCCGACCTGCTGCGTCAGCCGCTCGCCCTGCGAGCGCAGCGCGTCGCTGGCCGCAGCCAGCTGCTCGACCAGCTTCAGGTTGCGGTCGGTGCCGGCGCTGATGGCGGTGAGCTGCTGCAGGATCTCGGCCGAGTCGTGGCCGCCGGTGCGCGTGAGCGCGGCCACGTCGTCCATGGCATGGTGGATCTGGTCGACATGGGCGTCGCTGGCGGCCAGCGCCAGGCCGGTCTCCTCGGCCAGCGCGCCCGAGGTCTCGATGTCCTCGGTCGAACGCACGACGATGGCGCCGATGCGCCGCGCCGACTCGGCGCCGCGCAGCGCCAGGCTGCGCACCTCCTGCGCCACGACGGCAAAGCCGCGGCCGGCCTCGCCGGCCTTGCCGGCTTCCACCGAGGCGTTGAGGGCCAGGATGTTGGTGCGGAAGGCGATGGTGTCGATGAGGGTGACGATCTCGCCGATCTCGCGGCTCTTGCCGCGCAGCGCCACCATGCGCTCGCGCAGGCGCTGCATCTGCTTGCGGTTGCGCGCGGCGTCCAGGCGCAGCGCCTGCACGACGCCGACCACGGCCTCGACCTGGCGGCCGCAGGCCTCCAGCTGCGCCGCATTGCGCGCCACGCCGTCGACCACGCTGGCCAGCCCCTGCGCGGTATCGCGGTTGCGCGTCTCCAGCTCGGCATTGCCGGCGGCCACCTGCTGCGAGGCCTGCGTCACGCCGCCCACGCCATGGCGCACCGAGGCCATCATGTCCGACAGCCGCACCAGCGCCGAGCTCATGGCGTTCAGCGTCGCGGCCACCTCGTCGCCACCCAGCGGCGACAGGCGCGCGCTGAGGTCGCCCTGGGCCATGCGCGTCATCTGCTGGTTCAGCTGCACGAGGCCGCCGCGCATGACGAGGAAGAAGCAGTAGAAGAGGTACAGCGACAGCGCGATGGCACCCAGCAGCGCGCCGACGACCCGGTTGCGCATGTCCTGGGCATGGGCCAGCTGCTGCGTCAGGGTCTGCTCGACCTGCGCCAGCAGTTCGACGCGCACCTTCAGCGCCTCCTCGCGGGCCGCGGTGAAGGACGCGTGCAGTGCCGGCACGTCGGGTGCGGGCTCGAAGGCCAGCAGGTCCCTGCGAACCCGCTGCAGGTAGTTGCCCACGACCGGCAGCACGGCGCTGCTGGCGGCGCGGTCGCGGCGCAGTTCGCGCAGCCGCTGCACGGCCTCGTCGTAGGCCGACGTCGCCACCTCGGCGGCCGCGGCGGTTTCCAGCTGCAGCGCGAACTGGCCGCGTTCACCGCCCTTGCCGCCGGGCAAGGCCAGCCGCCGGGCCAGCTGGCGCAGCTGCACCAGCGACAGCTGCAGCTTGGGCAGGTCGTCCATGACCAGCGTGGCGGCGCCGTAGAGCTCGACATTCGAGGTCGCCGCCACGGGCACGCTGGCGGACGCCGCCAGATGAAGGTCGACGAGCGCGGGGACGGCCAGTCCGTCGAGCTCGACCTGCGCCGCGTCCGACAGCCCGCGCGCCTGCACCGCGCGTTCCACGGGCACCTGGGCACGCTCCCAGGCCTGCTGCAGCGGCACGCCGGCGTCGATGGCCGACGCCACCGCGGCGCGCAGGGCCGCCAGCGCCGCCGGGCCGCCCGTGGACAAGGTCGCCGGCGGCCCGCCGCTGCGCCCCAGAAGGTCGTCGTTGACCTGCACCGCCAGCGTCGACACCGAGCCCACCAGCCGCACCACGGCCAGCCGCTGCGTCGTGGTGGCGACGATCGCGTTCTGCTCGCTCACGACGTACCAGGTCAGCGGCAGCAGCGGCGCCGCGGTGATGCCCATCACCAGCAGCACCTTGTCGCGAACCGACATCGCGCGAAGCAGTCGCACGCCGACGGCCCAGACGCCGTGGTACGCGAAGAATTCGCGCAGGGCCAGCCAGCCGTCGAGGGCGCCCAGGTCCAGGCGCGGCAGGCGCGGCAGCCGCAGGCTCGAGATCGTCATGAAGGGCCTTTCGCAGGAATGCAGGGAACGCGGGAGCGTGCTGCGCTCGTTTTCGGCCCGCAGGGCCAGGACTTGACCGCCGCCCCCACGCACCCGCCGGCGCGGCCGCCCTGGCTGCAGGAGCCGTGACTTGTGGCGGGGCCGGGAACCAAGGCCCTACAGCAAGCCCGGGGCGGCGCCGATAAGCAGGGGACCCGGTCGACCCGCCACTGGCATGCGGTTGCCCGCCCCCGTCGCGCCGCCAGCCTGCCCCATCGATGTCCACGACGACCCTCAACGAAGCGAACGACGCCCCCG
>CAIWPS010000670.1 GCA_903914615.1 uncultured beta proteobacterium
CGACAACTACGCCGTCGACTTCATCGAGGCCACGCGCTGGATCAAGGCGAACCTGCCCGGCGCCAAGGTCAGCGGCGGCGTCTCCAACGTCTCGTTCAGCTTCCGCGGCAACGACCCCGTGCGCGAGGCCATCCACACCGTGTTCCTGTACCACGCCATCCGCGCCGGACTGGACATGGGCATCGTCAACGCCGGCATGGTGGGCGTCTACGACGACCTCGAACCCGGCTTGCGCGAACGGGTCGAGGACGTGGTGCTGAACCGCCGCCCCGATGCCGGCGAGCGCCTGGTCGAGATCGCCGAAAGCGCCAAGGGCCTGTCCAAGGACGACAGCGCCCGCCTGGCCTGGCGCGCCGGCGATGTCGACGCGCGCCTGAGCCATGCCCTGGTCCACGGCATCACCGAGTTCATCACCGCCGACACCGAGGAAGCCTGGCGCGCCATCGAGGCCCGCGGCGGCCGCCCGCTGCACGTCATCGAAGGCCCGCTGATGGCCGGCATGAACGTCGTCGGCGACCTCTTCGGCCAGGGCAAGATGTTCCTGCCCCAGGTGGTGAAGTCGGCGCGCGTGATGAAGCAGGCGGTGGCCCACCTGCTGCCCTACATCGAGGAAGAGAAGAAGCTGCTCGTTGCCGGCGGCGGCGAGGCCAAGCCCAAGGGCAAGATCGTCATCGCCACCGTGAAGGGTGACGTCCACGACATCGGCAAGAACATCGTCACCGTGGTCCTTCAGTGCAACAACTTCGAGGTCGTGAACATGGGCGTGATGGTCCCGTGCCAGGACATCCTGGCCAAGGCCAAGGTCGAAGGCGCCGACCTCATCGGCCTGTCGGGGCTGATCACGCCCAGCCTGGAAGAGATGCAGCACGTGGCCGCCGAGATGCAGCGCGACGACTGGTTCCGCATGAAGAAGATCCCGCTGCTCATCGGCGGCGCCACCTGCAGCCGCGTCCACACCGCGGTGAAGATCGCGCCGCACTACGAAGGCCCGGTGGTCTACGTGCCTGACGCCTCGCGCAGCGTGGGCGTGTGCAGCGAACTGCTGTCAGACGAGCGCGCGGCGAAGTTCATCACCGAGCTGCGCGCCGACTACGAACAGCTGCGCACCCTGCACGCCGCCAAGAAGGCCACGCCGCTGGTGACGCTGGCGGCGGCGCGCGCCAACAAGGCGCGCGTCGACTGGGCCGCCTACACGCCGCCGGTGCCCAAGTTCATCGGCCGCCGCGTCTTCCGCAACTACGACCTGGCCGAGCTCGCGGCCTGCATCGACTGGGGGCCCTTCTTCCAGACCTGGGACCTCGCCGGCAAGTTTCCGGACATCCTGCGCGACGAGGTCGTCGGCGCCGAGGCCGTGCGCGTCTTCAGCGACGGCAAGCGGCTGCTGCAGCGCCTGATCGAAGGCCGCTGGCTGCAGGCGGCGGGCGTGGTGTCGCTGCTGCCGGCGAACACGGTGGACGACGACACGATCGAGATCTACACCGACGAGACGCGCAGCGAGGTGGCGCTGCGCTGGAGCCCGCTGCGCCTGCAGACCGAGCGGCCGGTCGTCGACGGCGTGAGACGGCCCAACCGCAGCCTGGCCGACTTCATCGCGCCCAAGGGCGTCAAGGCCGACTACATCGGCCTCTTCGCCGTCACCACGGGTCTGGGGGTCGGCAAGCGCGAGAAGCTGTTCGCCGACGACCTCGACGATTACAGCGCCATCATGTTCAAGGCCCTGGCCGACCGCCTGGCCGAGGCCTTCGCCGAGCGGCTGCACCAGCGCGTGCGCACCGAGCTGTGGGCCTACGCGCCCGACGAGGCGCTGGCCACCGAGCAGCTGATCGCAGAGGCCTACCGCGGCATCCGCCCCGCGCCCGGCTACCCGGCCTGCCCCGACCACAGCGTCAAGCGCGACATGTTCCGCGTGCTGCAGGCGCCCGAGATCGGCATGGACCTGACCGAGAGCCTGGCGATGACGCCGGCGGCCAGCGTCAGCGGCTTCTACCTGGCGCACCCCGAGGCGACCTACTTCAACGTCGGCCGCATCGGTGAAGACCAGCTGCAGGACTGGGCGGCGCGCCAGGCCGTCGATGCACAGCTGGCGCGGCGCTGGCTGGCGCCGGTGCTGAACTGAGCCCAAGCGCGGCTTTTGGTGAACAACCGTAATCCAGGGGTGTCGCAACGTTAAGGGGCCACTATGCTGCGCGGCTGTTGGCCGCAGCTGTTTGCGTCGGCCGGCGCCACCTTCCGAAAGGCCGCCATGCGCCCCCAGCCATTTCCGTTCCTTTTCCCCCGCCTCGCCGCGCCCGCGTGGGCGGCCGTGCTGGCCGCGGTGCTGCTGTCCGCCTGTGGCGGCGGCGGGGGCAGCACGGCCAGCGACAGCGCCACGGCCGCCGCCGGCGGCACAGCGCAAGCGCAATCGGCCAGCGGTACCGGCGCGGCGGGCGCCACGGCCGCGGCCACACTCACCGCGGACCCTGCGAAGGTGCCCACCGACCGCCCGGCCAGCACCTACGAGGCGCAGCGCTTCCTGACCCAGGCCACCTTCGGCCCGACGCCCGACGACACCGAAGCGCTGATGAAGGCCGGCTACAGCGCCTGGATCGACCGCCAGTTCGCGCTGCCCGCGACCTCGCACCGCGCCTACTGGGAAGCCGCCGACGCCGCCATCAAGGCCGTCACGCCCACCTCGGGCGCCGGCCAGGACCAGGTCTGGGAATCGTTCTGGAAGCAGGCCGCCACCGGGCCCGACCAGCTGCGCCTGCGGGTGGTCTATGCGCTGTCGCAGATCTTCGTCATCTCGGCCGTCGACAGCAACGTCGGCGCCCAGCCGCGCGCCTTGGCGGCCTGGCTGGACATGCTCGGCGACAAGGGCCTGACCAACTACCGCGACCTGCTTGAATCGGTCACCCTGCACCCGCTGATGGGCCTGTACCTGACCAGCCTGCACAACCAGAAGGCCGACTCGACCGGCCGCGTGCCCGACGAGAACTACGCCCGCGAGTCGATGCAGCTGTTCTCCATCGGCCTGGCCAAGCTCAATGCCGACGGCACGCCGGTGCTTGTCGGCGGCAAGCCGGTCGAGACCTACGGGCCGGCCGACATCACCGGCATGGCGCGCGTCTTCACCGGCTGGAGCTGGGCCTGCAGCGCCACCAACAGCAGCTGCTTCAACAGCGGCAGCACGGGTGGCGTGGCCGACCCCGACCGCTACATCAAGCCCATGATGGCCTACCCGCAGTACCACAGCACCGAGGCCAAGACCTTCCTGGGCGTGACGATTCCGGTGCAGGCCACGGCCAACCCGGCGGCCAGCCTGAAGGTTGCGCTCGACACCCTGGCTGCGCATGGCAACACCGGGCCCTTCATCAGCCGCCAGCTCATCCAGCGCCTGGTCACCAGCAACCCCAGCCCGGCCTACGTGCAGGCGGTGGCCGCGGTCTTCGCCGACAACGGCAGCGGCGTGCGGGGCGACCTCAAGGCCGTCGTCAAGGCCATCCTCACCCACCCCGAGGCGCGCCAGCTCGGCAACGCGCAGGGCAAGCTGCGCGAGCCGGTGCTGCGCCTGTCGGCCTACCTGCGCGCCTTCCCGCACAAGTCCGACACCGGCAGCTGGAAGGTCGGCAACACCGACAACGCCTCGAACTCGCTCGGCCAGACGCCGCTGCGCGCCGGCTCGGTGTTCAACTTCTACCGCCCGGGCTACGTCGCCCCGGGCACGCAGGCCGCCGCCGCCGGCCTGGTGGCGCCGGAGATGCAGCTGCTCAACGAGACCAGCGCCGCCGGCTGGGTCAACTACATGCGCGACAACCTCACCGCGGGGGTCGGCCAGACCAACGGCACCGTGAACGGCGTGGTGCTGAACCGGCGCGACCTGCAGCGCGACTGGTCGCCCGAACTGGCGCTGGCGCCGCGGCCGGTGGAGCTGGTGCAGTCGGTCACCGACAAGCTGCTCTACGGCCAGGCCAGCGACGCGCTGCGCAACGACATCACCACCACCATCGGCAAGATCGTGATCCCGGTTCTCAACGCTGGCGGCACCAACCAGGCCGCCATCGACACCGCCAAGCGCAACCGCGTCAATGCCGCGCTGCTGCTGACGCTGGCGTCGCCCGAATTCCTGGTCCAGAAGTAAGCGCCGGAGCCCCCCATGCACATCCTCCACAACGCCTCGCGCCGCGTCTTCCTGCGTCAGGCCTCGGCCTACGGCGCCCTCGTCGGCAGCGCGGCGGCGCCCATGGCGCTGAACCTCAGCGCCATGGGCGCGGCCGCGGCGGCCACGTCCGGCGACTACAAGGCCATCGTCTGCCTGTTCCTGTACGGCGGCAACGACAGCTACAACATGGTGCTGCCCACCGATGCCGCGTCGTGGGGCGCCTACACCACCACGCGCAACCAGGCCCCGGACCCGATCTCGCTGCTGGCCCCGGGCACCGCGCCCAACCCCGCCGCCGCGGCCGGCTCGCCGGCGCGGCTGGGCGGCGTGCTGCCCATCGTGGCGGCGAACGCCCAGGGCCGCAGCTTCGCGCTGCACCCGGTCATGGCCAGCCTGCAGTCGCTGTTCAACACCGACAAGCGCCTGGCCGTGCTGCCCAATGTCGGCCCCTTGCTGACGCCGACGACGAAGGCGCAGTACGGGCTGAGCACCTGGCCCAGGCCGCCGCGGCTGTTCTCGCACAACGACCAGCAGAACACCTGGCAGGCCCTGGGCCCGGAGGGCAACACGCTGGGCTGGGGCGGCCGCATGGGCGACATGCTGATGGGCATGAACACCCGGCCCGTGTTCACCGCCATCTCGGCCACCGGCAATGCCGTCTGGGTGGCGGGCAGCTCGGTGCAGCAGTACCAGGTCAGCACCACCGGGGCGATCCCGCTGGGCGTCAACACGGCGGGGGCGGTGTACGGGTCGGCCGACGTCGGCGCGGCGCTGCAGCGCCTGGCCACCACCGTGCGCAGCAGCCACCCCTTCGACGCCGACGTGGCCGCCGTCGCGCGCCGCTCCATCGACGCCGAGGCCGTGCTGCGCACGGCCATGCGCCCGCCCAGCGACCCGCTCTTCGGCACCGCGCCGGCCAGCGGCAGCTACAACGCCAACAACGACCCCAAGCTGCAGTACCTCAACCCGCTCAGCGGCAACATGGCGGCGAACGCGCTGGCCCAGCAGTTCCAGGTGGTGGCGCGCATGATCGACGCCGGCCTGTCCGGCGCCACCGGCGCGCAACGCCAGGTCTTCTTCGTCAGCCTGGGCGGCTTCGACACCCACGACGGCCAGAACCGCACCCACGCCGACCTCTACGCCCGCGTCGCGCAGGCCCTGAGCTACTTCGACACCACGCTGGGCGGGCTGAACGCGCGCTCGCAGGTCACCACCTTCACCGCCAGCGACTTCGGCCGCACCTTCACCAGCAACGGCGACGGCACCGACCACGGCTGGGGCTCGCACCACTTCGTGCTGGGCGGCGCGGTCAAGGGGGGCGACCTCTACGGCACGTTCCCGGTGCTGGGCCTGAAGAACGCCGGCGACAACAACTTCAACAGCAGCCCCGACCAGCTGACCAACGGTGCCCTGCTGCCCGCCACCTCGGTCGACCAACTGGGCGCGACGCTCGGGCGCTGGTTCGGCCTGACCGACACCCAGATCGCCGACATCTTCCCCAACCTGGCCAACTTCGACGCTGCCAAGCGCAATCTGGGCTTCATGACGGCTTGACGGCCGCGGCCGGGCCTCGCCGGATTCCCTCGAGCCCGCACCTGCTCGCCCCGGAAGACCTGCTGTAGCATCTGCGCCGCACTCCGCGGCAAGTCGGCCACGTCAACCTGGCCGGCCCGCGGACCGTTAGCGACACTGTATGAGACCCGTGCTGCGCGGGTCGCGGGTCCCGGACCATGTGTTACGACGAGGAGGTCGTGGCCCGGACAACTTGCTCAGGCACCGCACCATCACTCCCTCGTCACCCCCAGGAGAAGACCATGAAGAAGGTGTACACGACCGTTTCCCTGATCGCCGCGGCGCTGCTGCTGGCCCAGGGCGCCCACGCCCAGACCGCCGCCTCGGCGCCCATGAAGACCCGCGCCGAAGTCAAGGCCGAGGCCAAGGAAGCCGTCAAGAAGGGCACCGACGCCAAGGGCGAAGGCGCCGGCGCCGTCGAGCAGGCCAAGTCCGTCAAGTCGCGTGCCGAAGTCAAGGCCGAGACCAAGGAAGCCATCAAGGAAGGCAAGGGCGCACCCAAGGGCGAGAGCAACGCCAACCTGCCGGTGCCGAAGTCCGAGAAGACCCGCGCCGAAGTCAAGGCCGAGGCCAAGGAAGCCGTCAAGAAGGGCACCGACGCCAAGGGCGAAGGCTCCGGCAAGTGATCCTCCAGCCCGGTCCGACCGGCGCCGCGCGGCCCCGGTCCTGACCGGGCAGGGTCGACAGACCCTGGGGACGGGGCTGCTGCAGGGCCCCGTTCCCCATGTCCATCCCCACCGCACACGATGCGACGGCGCCCCCGCTGTCGCTCAACCCCGCCCAGCTCGAAGCCGTCCACCATCTCGGTGGGCCCTGCCTGGTGCTGGCCGGCGCAGGTTCCGGCAAGACGCGCGTCATCGTCCACAAGATCGCGCGCCTGCTGCAGCACGGCCTGGAGCCGGCGCAGATTGCCGCCATCACCTTCACCAACAAGGCCGCGGCCGAGATGCGCGAGCGTGCCCGCGCCCTCGTCGGCCCTCGCGCCGCGCGTGAACTGGCCGTCAGCACCTTCCACAGCCTGGGCGTGCGCATGCTGCGCAGCGACGGGCCGCGCATCGGGCTGAAGGAGAACTTCTCCATCCTCGACAGCGACGACGTGCTCGGTGTCATGCGCGAGGCCGGCGCCACCACCGACGCCGCACTGGCGCGGCGCTGGCAGTGGACCATCAGCCTGTGGAAGAACCAGGGTCTCACCGCCGACGCCGCCGAAGCCGCGGCGGCCGACGACCACGAACGCGTCGCCGCGCGCGTCATGCGGCGTTACGAGGAAAGGCTGCTGGCCTTCCAGGCGGTGGACTTCGACGACCTCATCGGCCTGCCGCTGAAGCTGCTGCAGCGCGACGAGGAAGCACGCGCGACATGGCAGGGCCGCTTCCGCCACATCCTCGTCGACGAGGTGCAGGACACCAACGCCACCCAGTACGAACTGCTCAAGGCGCTGCTGGGCCCGCGCGGCATCTTCACCGCGGTGGGCGACGACGACCAGAGCATCTACGGCTGGCGCGGCGCGACGATCGAGAACCTGCGCCGGCTGCCGCAGGACTACCCGCAGCTCAAGGTCATCGCGCTGGAGCAGAACTACCGCTCCACCGGCCACATCCTGCGCGCCGCCAATGCGGTCATCGCCGGCAACCCCAAGCTGTTCGAGAAGAAGCTGTGGAGCGAGCTCGGCGACGGCGAGCCGGTGAAGCTCATCGACTGCGACAGCGACGAACACGAGGCCGAGCGCGCGGTCTCGCGCATCCAGGCCCTGCGCGCGGCCGGCGGCAGCGCGATCCGCCTGGCCGACTTCGCCGTGCTGTACCGCGCCAACCACCAGTCGCGCGTGCTCGAGCAGAAGCTGCGCGCGGCGCAGATCCCGTACAAGGTCTCGGGCGGGCAGAGCTACTTCGACCGCGCCGAGATCAAGGACCTGTGCGCCTGGCTGCGCCTGCTCGTCAACGCCGACGACGACCCCGCCTTCCTGCGCGCCGTCACCACGCCCAAGCGCGGCATCGGCCACCAGACACTGGGCGCCCTGGGCGAGTTCGCGTCGAAGTGGAAGGTGAGCCTGTTCGAGGCCCTGTTCTCGCCCAGCCTGGCCGCGGCGCTGAAGGGCAAGGCCATCGACGGCCTGCAGACCTTCGGCCGCGAAGTGCACGAACTCGAGCACCGCGCCCGCCACACGCAAGGCGCCGACGAGGCCCGCGCCCTGCTGCTGCAATGGCTCAAGGACATCGGCTACGAGCAGCACCTGCACGACGGCGAGGACAGCGCCAAGCTGGCCGCCGCGCGCTGGGCCAACGTGCTGGACTTCGTCGACTGGATCGCCCGCCGCTGCGGCGGCGACGCCGAAGGCAGCGAGCCGCAGACCGTGCTGCAGGTGGCGCAGACCATCAGCGTCATCATCAGCCTGGCCGAGCGCGGCGACGAGCAGGACGTGGTGACGCTGTCGACGCTGCACGCCGCCAAGGGCCTGGAGTGGCCGCACGTCATCCTGGCCGGCGTCAACGAGGGCCTGCTGCCCTTCCGCAGCGGCGACGAGGACATGACGGAGGAGCGGCTGCAGGAAGAGCGCCGGCTGATGTACGTGGGCATCACGCGCGCCCGCCAGACGCTGGCCGTGAGCACGCTGCGCCGGCGCAAGAAGGGCCGCGACACGGTGGCCGGCGTGCCCAGCCGCTTCATCAAGGAAATGCGCCTGGACGAGGTGGTGACGAAGGAAGACCCGCGCCAGCGGCTGCAGAAGCTGCGCGACGCGATGGCGGCCCGCAGCGCCGCGGCGCCGGCACCGGGGGGCTGATCAGGACGGCAGGAAGTCCAGCGGCCAGGTCACGACCATGACGTCGACGTCCTTGGCGCCGAATTCGAACTGGCGGATGCGCGCCAGCAGCTTCTTCTCCAGCTCGTCGGCCTTCAGTTCGCTGGAGACGATGCGCAGCCCTTCGACCTGGCCGGCGGGGGCGATCTTCAGCTCCAGCACCACCTTGCCCTGCAGCGCCGGGTCGTCGCGCAGGGCGCGGTTGTAGATGGCGTAGATCGCGCCCTTGTTGCGTTCGAAGACGAGCTTGATCTCCTCGATCGAACGCGCCGCCTTGCCGCTGCCGCCGCGCGCCAGCGTGCCGCCGGCGCCCGCACCGTTGCCGTTGCCTGTGCCACCGCCGGCGCGCGCGCCACCGCCACCCGGGCCGCCGCCGCCACCGCCGCCG
>CAIWPS010000671.1 GCA_903914615.1 uncultured beta proteobacterium
ACTTCCAGCCCGCAGCGGCGCACGCATTTCAGGATGTTCTCGGCCGCGCTCTGCGCGCCGGTGACGATGTGCACCTTCACCTCGAGCCGGCTGCCGCTCATGCCGATGGGCTCCTTCACCTCATGGCCGTCGATGATGAATTCCTGCGGCTCCACCAGCAGCAGCCGCTGGTCGTTGGGGATGTTGATGGCCTTGGCCGTTTCCACCACGCGCGCCACGTCCACCGGCGTGACCTCGCGGTTGTCGCGCACGATGACCATGCCGGTACTGTTCTGGCCGCGGATGTGGCTGCCGGTGATGCCGGTGTAGACGCGGTCGATCTTGCACGCGGCCATCATCTCGGCCTCCTTCAGCGCCTGCTGGATGCTCTGCACCGTGGCGTCGATGTTGACGACGACGCCGCGCTTCAGGCCGTGGGTGGGCGCCACTCCAAGACCGGCCACGCGCAGGCCGCCGTCGGGCATGACCTCGGCCGCCACCACCATCACCTTGGCGGTGCCGATGTCCAGCGCGAACACCATGTCCTTGAATTCCTTGGCCATGCGTGGTCCCTCAGTTGTTCTTCGCCGCAGCGGGCGTGGTGCCGACACCGCGCAGCCGCAGCGCGTAGCCGCCCTGGTGGCGCAGGTCGGCGTATTCGATGGGCTGGTGGTAGCGGCCGGTGACCTGGCTCAGCGTGCGCGCGAAGAGCTCGGTGCGCGCCACCACCTCGTCCTCGGTGCCGCGGCCGAGCTCGATGGCGGCGCCGCTGTCGAGCTCGGCGCGCCAGGAACCGCGGCCCGAGAGCTGCAGCTTGTCGATGTTCATCTCCAGCGGCGCCAGCACCGGCACCAGCCGCTGGTACATCGCCAGCATCTGGCGCGCGCTGCCCTCGGGGCCGGCCAGGGTGGGCAGGCCGTCGTCCTCGACGTCGCCGACGTTGGCCTCGAAGACCTCGCCGTAGCTGTTGACGAGCTTGTCGGAAGCGCCGTCGTCGGCAGCGCCTTCCCACAGCGCCGCCGGGTGCTGCTCTTCCAGCTGCACGGCCAGGCGGTCGGGCCAGACGCGGCGCACGACTGCGCGGCGCACCCAGGGCACGGCCTCGAAGGCCTGCCGGCCCTGCTGCAGGTCGACGCTGAAGAAGTTGCCGGCCAGCCGTGGCGCGGCATTGGCGCGGATGGTGGGCACGCTGTTGCGGGCCATCTCGCCGTCGAGCTGGATGGCGCGGATGGGGAACAGCGGCGAGCGCATCAGCCACAGCACCCCGGCCACCGCCGCGCCCGCGCCGGCGAGCACGAAGACGGCGCTGGCGACGCCGTTCATCAGGCGCACGTCGGCCGGCAGCGGCAGGGCCGCGGGGCGGTTGAAGGGGGTGGCGGCGCGCGGCATGGCGATTCAGTCGCGGTGCGAATCCAGCGCCGCGTGCTGCAGCAATTGCAGGCACAGCTGTTCGTAGGGGATGCCGGCGGCGCGCGCCGACATCGGAACCAGCGAATGGCCGGTCATGCCGGGGCTGGTGTTCATTTCCAGCAGGAAGAACCTGCCGTCGCTGGCGCGGCGCATCAGGTCGGCGCGGCCCCAGCCGCGGCAGCCCAGGCTGCGGTAGGCGGCCAGCGTCAGGCGCTGCACTTCGGCCTCTTCATCCGGTGGCAGGCCACTGGGGCAGCGGTAGCCGGTGTCTTCGCTGAAATACTTGTGCTCGAAGTCGTAGTTGCCGTCGGGCGCGTCGATGCGCACCACCGGCAGCGCACGGGCGGTGGCACCTTGGCCCAGCACGGGGCAGGTG
This sequence comes from uncultured beta proteobacterium, assembly GCA_903914615.1. Classification (GTDB taxonomy): domain Bacteria; phylum Pseudomonadota; class Gammaproteobacteria; order Burkholderiales; family Burkholderiaceae_C; genus Rubrivivax. The sequence goes on from CAIWPS010000671.1 coordinate 1,766, forward strand.
AGCTCGATGCCCTCGATGAACTCTTCGCAGAGGACATCCGCGTCGTACTTCGCCGCCAACGCCACCGCGTCCTGCATCTGCGAATAGCCCAGCACCTTGGTGATGCCGATGGACGAGCCCTCGCGCGGTGGCTTGACGATCAGCGGCAGGCCGATGGCGTCGGGCACGGCGTTGAGGTCCTCGCGCGACTGGCGGCCGGGCGCCAGCCATTGCCAGCGCGGCGTCGGCAGGTTCTCGGTCTGCCAGACGCGCTTGGTCATCACCTTGTCCATCGCGATGGCGCTGGCCATCACGCCGCTGCCGGTGTACGGGATGCCCAGCAGTTCCAGCGCGCCCTGCACCGTGCCGTCTTCGCCATGGCGGCCGTGCAGGGCGATGAAGACGCGGCCGTAGCCTTCGCGCTTGAGTTCGCCCAGTTCGCGCTCGGCCGGGTCGAAGGCGTGGGCGTCGACACCCTGCGACTGCAGGGCGGCCAGCACGCCGCTGCCCGACATCAGCGAGACCTGCCGCTCGGCGCTGCTGCCGCCGGTCAGCACGGCGACCTTGCCCAGGGCCTTGACGTCGTCTGCGTTCATGCCGCGCCCCCTTGCGCGAGTTGCTGCGGCACGCGGCCGATGGAGCCGGCGCCCATGGTGATGACGACGTCGCCCCCATGCGCTGCGGCGCGAACGGCCGCTGGCAAGGCCGCGATGTCGTCGACGAAGACCGCGCCCGGCACCGCAGCGGCCAGGCTGCGGCCGTCGGCCCCGGCGATGGGCGCTTCACCGGCGGCATAGACCTCGGTCAGCAGCACGGCGTCGAAGCGGCGCAGCACGGCCGCGAACTCGGCCAGGCAGTCGCGGGTGCGCGTGTAGCGATGGGGCTGGAAGGCCAGCAGCAGGCGGCGGCCAGGAAAGGCGCCGCGGGCGGCCGCCAGCACCGCTGCCATTTCGACGGGATGGTGGCCGTAGTCGTCGATCAGCGTGGCGCTGCCGCCATCGGCGGTGGGCATGTCGCCCCAGCGCTCGAAGCGGCGGCCGACCCCCGCGAAGCCCGCCAGCGCGCTGGCGATGGGCGCGTCAGGCAAGTCCAGCTCGCGCGCCACGGCGATGGCAGCCAGGGCATTGCGCACGTTGTGTTCGCCGGCCAGGTTGAGCGTGACGGCAAGGTCGGCGGCGCCGCGCTGCACGGCGGTGAAGCGCATCTGCCCGCCGGGCAGTGCCTGCACATCGACGGCCCGCAATTCGGCCGACTCGCCCAGGCCATAGCTCGTCAGCGGCCGCTCGATGCGCGGCAGGATGGCGCGCACGCCGGCGTCGTCGCTGCACAGCACGGCGCGGCCGTAGAAGGGCAGGCGGTGGATGAAGTCGACGAAGGCGCCCTGCAGCCGCTGCAGGTCGTGGCCGTAGGTCTCCATGTGGTCGGCGTCGATGTTGGTGACGACGCTGACCACCGGGCTCAGCAGCAGGAAGCTGGCGTCGCTCTCGTCGGCCTCGACGACGATGTGCTCGCCGGCGCCCAGGCGGGCGTTCGAGCCCGTGCTTTCGAGCTTGCCGCCGATGACGAACGTGGGGTCCAGGCCGGCCTCGGCCAGCACGGTCGCCACCAGCGAGGTCGTCGTCGTCTTGCCATGGGTGCCGGCGATGGCGATGCCCTGCTTGAAGCGCATCAACTCGGCCAGCAGCACGGCGCGCGCCACCACCGGCACGCGCTGCGCGCGGGCGGCCCGCACCTCGGGGTTGTCGGCCTTCACGGCCGTGCTCGTCACCACCGCCTGCGCGCCGGCGATGTGCGCCGCGTCGTGGCCGATGAAGACGGTGACACCGAGTTCGGCCAGGCGGCGCACGGTGCTGCCGTCGTGCAGGTCCGAGCCCGAGACGCGGTAGCCCTGGCGCTGCAGCACCTCGGCGATGGCGCTCATGCCGGCGCCGCCGATGCCGACGAAGTGGATGTGCCTGATGGCGTGCTTCATGGCCGCTTCACCAGCTTCTCGATTTCATCGGCCACCCGCGCGGCGGCGTGCGGCCGGGCCAGTGCGCGGGCCTTCGTGGCCATCGACAGGAGCTGCCCGCGCGTCACGCGACGCAACAGTGCGGCCAGCGTTTCCGCCGTCAGCTCACTTTGGGGCATGTGCAGCGCCGCACCTTGGGCTGCCATCCACGCCGCGTTGTCGCGCTGGTGCGCCGTGGTGCTGACGATCAGCGGCACCAGCACCGCCGGCACACCGGCGGCGCAGAGTTCGCTGACGGTGATGGCGCCGGCGCGGCAGACCATCAGGTCGCAGGCCGCCAGCCGCGCCGGCATGTCGTCGATGAAGGGCAGCACTTCCGCGGCGACGCCGGCCGCGGCGTAGGCCGCGCGCACGTCGTCGGCCTGCGCGGCGCCGGTCTGGTGGACGACCTGCGGGCGCTGCGACCCGTCCAGCAGCGCCAGCGCCGCGGGCATGGTGCGGTTGAGCACCTGCGCGCCCAGGCTGCCGCCGACCACCAGCAGCTGCAGCGGGCCGCTGCGGCCGGCAAAGCGCAGGACGGGCTCGGGCAGCGCCTCGATCTCGGCGCGCACCGGGTTGCCGGTGACCACGGCGTGCTTCGTCTTTGCTGCAGCTTCGCCGTCGAAGCCGAAGGCGATGCCGTCGGCCACCGGCAGCAGCGAGCGGTTGCTCATCAGCAGTGCCGCGTCGGCATTCATCAGCAGCAGCGGCCGGTTCAGCAGCGAGGCCATCAGCCCGCCGGGGAAGCAGACGTAGCCGCCCATGCCCAGCACGGCA
>CAIWPS010000672.1 GCA_903914615.1 uncultured beta proteobacterium
GCCCGTGTTGGCGGGCGCGTCGCTGTACTTGCTCATCATGAGCACGCGCCCGCCGAGCGTCTCGGCATAGAACGCCAGGGCTTCAGCGCACCGGCCATCGAACTGGAGGTAGGCGGTGGGTGCTTGCATGATCGACCCCTTTCGTGTCCCAGGCCAAAAAGTGTACGCCAGCGGGCACGCGTGCGGAGGCCGCACGGCGGCCTGGTGTGGCCTGACACCTGGCTTCGAGTCGATGCCGGACTGCCATTCAAGGCCTCGGCGCCTGGTCATGCAAGTCTTGCATAAGCCCCCCAGCCAACAGCATTGGCCGTGCGAGGGTCAAACCAATAAGCTTGCCGCTCGCGAATCCGAGCTCGAAGCGCACGCACGATGCTCATCGCGAAGCATCTCCGCCGAACCACACAACGAGGAAGCACCGAATGAAGAAGCGTCTCCCCCCGGCCGCCTGGATTCTTGTCGCCATGGTTCTGGGCATCGTTCTGGGCTACATGATCTTCACGAACTTCCCCGACAAGAAGGTGGCGGCGCAGATTGCCGGCTACGTGTCGATCATGTCCGACGTGTTCCTGCGGCTCATCAAGATGCTGATCGGCCCGCTTGTGTTCTCGACCCTGGTCGTAGGTATCGCGCACATGGGCGACGCCAAGTCGGTGGGCCGCGTGTTCGGCAAGGCGCTGGGCTGGTTCGTCACCGCTTCTCTGGTCTCTCTCATCGTGGGCCTGATCATGGCCAATCTACTCGAGCCGGGAAAGAATCTCGGCCTGCCGCTGCCCGACATCGGTGCCTCGGCCAACCTGGCGACCTCGAAGTTCACCGTCAAGGACTTCGTCAGCCACATGGTCCCCAAGTCCTTCGCCGAGGCGATGGCCAACAACGAGATTCTGCAGATTGTCGTGTTCTCGATGTTCTTCGGCGTCGCCCTGGCGGCGCTGGGAGACAAGGCCAGGATCCTGGTGGCCGCCATCGACGAACTCGCCCAAGCGATGCTGAAGATCACCGGCTATGTGATGAAGCTGGCGCCGCTGGCCGTGCTGGCTGCGATGGCCGCCACGGTGGCCGTCAATGGCCTGGACATCCTGCTGAAGTTCGCCGTCTTCATGGGCGACTTCTACATCGGCCTGTTCCTGCTTTGGGCCTTGCTGATCGGTGCGGGTCTGGCCATGCTGGGGCCGCGCGTATTCAAGCTCATGGTGCTGATCAAGGAGGCGTTTCTGCTGTCCTTCGCCACCGCCAGCTCCGAGGCGGCCTACCCGAAGATTCTGGATGCGCTGGACCGCTTTGGCGTGAAGCGCAAGATCAGCAGCTTCGTCATGCCCATGGGCTACTCGTTCAACCTGGACGGGTCGATGATGTACTGCACCTTTGCCGTGCTCTTCATCGCCCAGGCCTACGGCATCGTGCTGCCCATAGGCACCCAGATCACTATGTTGCTGATCCTCATGCTGACCTCCAAGGGCATGGCCGGCGTGCCCCGCGCGTCGCTGGTGGTCATCGCCGCGACCTTGAACCAGTTCAACATCCCTGAAGCGGGACTGCTGCTGATCCTGGGGGTCGACACTTTCCTGGACATGGGCCGCTCGGCCACCAACGCCGTGGGCAATTCGATCGCCACGGCCGTGGTGGCGAAGTGGGAAGGCGCGTTGCTGCCCGAGGCCGAAGCCGAAGCGCATGCGCGCTCGCTGGATTCCGCGGGACCTGCGGTCCTGCCCGCGGCGATGCCAGCGGCGGGCCATGCCTGAGTGCCGCCCTATGCGTCGCCTCTGTCTCGCTTTGATCTTGTTGCTTGCCGGCACAGGGGCCGTTCAAGCGCAGTCCGACACGACCCTGTTGACCGGCACACTGGCGAAATTGCATCAGTCCGGTGTGGTCAGCATCGGCTACCGCGAGTCGTCGATTCCCTTCTCCTACCTTTCGGCGCGCGGCGAGCCCATCGGCTACACCATCGATCTGTGCAAGCTCGTCGTCGATGCCATCGCAGATGAGCTGGGGCGCAGCCTGGCCATCAAGTGGGTGCCTGTGACGTCGGAGTCACGCATCCCGGCCGTGGCATCGGGACAGATCGACCTCGAATGCGGCAGCACCACCAACAACCTGGACCGTCAGAAACAGGTGGCGTTCTCACCTACCTTCTTCGTCTCGGGGACCAAGCTGCTGGTCAGGAAAGACTCGCCCATCAGGAGTTTTCGCGACCTGGCTGGCAAGCGCGTGGTGGTAACCGCGGGAACGACCAACGAGAAGACCATGCGGGAGCTGGCGACGAGGTTCAAGATCGATATGGCCTTGAGCGTCGCCGCCGACCACACCGCGTCGTACGCGCAACTGGCCGGTGGCGGCGCCGATGCGTTCGCCACCGACGATGTGTTGCTGTTTGGCCTGCTGGCCCAGAACAAGGCGCAGGCCGAGTACGCCGTGGTGGGCGACTTCCTGTCCTACGACCCCTACGGCGTGATGTTCCGCAAGGCGGACCCGGCCATGGCAAGGCTTATCAACGACACCTTTCATGAGCTCGCCGAGAGCGGCGAGATCGAGCGCCGCTACGAACGCTGGTTTCTCCGCAAGCTGCCATCGGGCGTCAGCCTGGACTTGGCGATGAGCCCGCAGCTGCAGACCCTCCTGCAGACCATGGCCGACCACAAGGACTGAACCCAATGAACGAAACCCGCATCGAACATGACTTTCTGGGCGAGATGACTATCCCGGAGGCCGCCTACTGGGGCGTGCACACGGCACGCGCCGTGGACAACTTTCCCATTTCCGGCCAGACAGTGGCTACGCTGCCCGAACTGGTTCGGGCGCTGGCGTTCGTGAAGAAGGCCGCTGCAATGGCCAACTCGCAACTGGGCGTGATCAGCCAGGCCCACTGTGCGGCCATCGTCAAGGCTTGTGACGACCTCATCGCCGGTCGCTTGCACGAGCAGTTCGTCGTCGATGTGATCCAGGGCGGCGCCGGAACCTCGACGAACATGAATGCCAACGAGGTCATCGCCAATCGCGCGCTGGAGCATCTGGGCTACCCAAAGGGCCGCTACGACGTGCTGCACCCCAACGACCATGTCAACGCATCGCAAAGCACGAATGACGTCTACCCGACGGCGCTGCGGGTCTCGGCCTGGTTCGGCATCGAGGCGCTGCTCGCGGCGATGGCCGATTTGCGTGGCGCCTTTCAGGCCAAGGCCGAGGAATTCGAGGGGGTGCTGAAGATAGGCCGCACACAGCTTCAGGACGCCGTGCCCATGACGTTGGGCCAGGAGTTCCTGAGCTACGCCATCATGATTGGCGAGGACGAGGCACGCCTGCGCGAGGCACGCCTGCTGGTCAACGAGGTCAATCTGGGCGCCACCGCCATCGGCACAGGAATCAACGCGCCCGCAGGCTATACCTCGCTGGTCGTGCCGATGCTGGCCCAGGTCAGCGGCGTGCCGGTGGTCCAGGCTGCCAACCTGGTGGAAGCCACGCAGGACACGGGAAGCTTCGTGCAGTTGTCCGGCGTGCTCAAGCGCGTGGCCTGCAAGTTGAGCAAGGTGTGCAACGATCTTCGCCTGCTATCCAGCGGGCCCCAGGCCGGGTTCGGCGACATCAAGCTGCCGCCCCGCCAGGCGGGCTCTTCAATCATGCCCGGCAAGGTCAATCCGGTGATTCCGGAAGTGATGAACCAGGTGGCCTTTGAAGTCATCGGCAACGACATTACGATCACGATGGCCTCCGAGGCCGGCCAGCTGCAGCTCAATGCCTTCGAGCCGATCATGGGTTATTCGATACACAAGAGCGTCAGGCACTTGACCCGGGCCTGCCGGACGCTGCAGGTGAATTGCGTGCAGGGCATCCAGGCCAATCTGCCATTGCTGGCCTCGCGCGTGGCCGAGTCGGTGACGCTGGTGACGGCGTTGAATCCCATCATCGGCTATGAAAAGGCCGCGCTGATTGCCAAGACTGCACTGGCCACTGGCGGCACCATCGCGCAGGTGGCCGAGTCGCTTGGCATCATGAGCCAGGCCGAGATGAACGCACTGCTGATACCTGAGAGGCTGACCCAACCGGTGCGCCTGGCGGCCTGAGCACCGGTGGAACCTTCCCCTGTGCGTTGCCGAACCAAGGTGCTATCGCGGCCGTCTGCATGACCCGGCGGCTCAGCATGGCATGCGCTCATCGTGCGCGGTCCGATTCGCGTCCTGAAACGCAGGACGCGGGGATTCCCCAGCTAGCATTCAGCTCGCTCGAACTTTCTGCACGGCCATTGAATCTGGCCGGCTCAGCGGAACTCAGCCTGGTTCCGGCAGGCCACGCACGTGTGCTGGGAGTACCTTGATCGGCCCCTCCAGCCTCCTGAAGGCGACATGGCGGCACGCCAGCAGGGTCAGCATTTCTAGGCAGCTCCGGCGCCGCGGGGCGAACTACGTCCATTGTGCGCCGTGAGAACGACGGCCAGATCGCCCTGCCCGTGAATGGCGGCGGGCCAGGTCTGGCGGCGGGCCAACTGTCACGGCTCGGCCAGGCCTTTCCACGCCACAATGGGGAGCGCACCTTCGATCACGAACGGCGGCCTCGGGCTGGCGCTGGCGCAAACTGCGCGCTGCGGATGGTTCTGGCGGAACCCTGGCTCGAGGTCAAAGCGGCGTGGCCTCCGGCGCGCTGAGGCAGCCGTTCGGGGCCGAAGGCCATGCGGCGTCAGGCCTCTCCCCAGTTCGGCTGTCCGGAACGCCCCCATGCCAGTTTTGCAAGCTAGTGCTCGCACACCGGGCGCCCGAGACAAGTCGCTGTTCTCAAACGCGCCGAGCGCGAGCGCTGGCGCTGAGCGTGCCTGCGCCCAACACCCCCTTTTCGCGTCACTACCCCAACCATCCTTCCATGCGATGGAGGGGTGCTATAGCCAGCGCGGCCCAGGAGCGGGATTGCCAGCTGCGCGATGGCTCAGGCCTCGCAGACCCAGGCCTGCGTGGTGCCCGCGTCGTTCCTGGCATAGCCGCCAGCCAGCAGCGCCCGGCCGTCGCTCAAGCGGGTCGCCGTCATGTAGTGCCAGCCGTCGCTCATCAGGCCGGCCACGCTCGAGAAATGCCCGCTAACGGGGTCGAAGATTTCAGCCCTGCGGCTGCCGCCTGCCACCAGCAGTCGGCCTGCGGCCAGTGCCACCGCGTGCTCGGGCAACTTGAAGCGACTGTCGCGCATGGGCTCCGCGGCCGC
>CAIWPS010000673.1 GCA_903914615.1 uncultured beta proteobacterium
GGCGCTTGGTTTTGCGCAAGCCGCGGGGCACGTGGCAACGGTTTGTCGCGTTCTGAATGCGCGTGGAAACCTTGCAGAGAGTCAGGGCCACGCGACCAAAGCCCAAGCCGACTTTGAGGAGGCGCTCGCGCTGGCCGTGAATGCTGGAGACCTGCGCTGGCAAGGCGGCCTCCTGGGCAATCTGGGCACATTGCACTACCGAGCGGGAAGACTGGATGCGGCACGGCGATCCTTGGAACAGGCAATCGCGCTCACCCAGGACGTGGGCGACCGTCGGTGGGCCGGCAATTCCCACTGCAATCTGGCATTGGTCCTCGACGATCTCGGCCTGCCGGACCAAGCTTCTGGGGAGCACGTCGAGGCGCTAGGAATCGCACGCCTGCTGGGCCATCGTTCGCTTGAGCTCACCGTGCTTTGCAATCTCGGGCTGTCAAAATTGCGCGCGGGCCGCACCGACGAGGCCTGCGACCAACTGGCCGAGGCCGTGGCTGGCGCGCAGGAATTGGGCAACCACCCAATGGAAGCGGAGTTCCGCAAGCATCTGGCCCTGGCCCTGAGAAAGGCCAATCGCCCGGCGGAAGCTGGACCATGCCTGCGCAATGCTCTGCAATTGCCTGGTATGGCCTTGAATCCGGGCCAGGCCGTGGCCATGCTGTGCACGCTGGTCGAGATAGAAATCGAGCTGGGCAACCTCCAGGCAGCAGCCAGCGCCCTTGAAGCCGCCCAGCAGATGAGGGATTCGTCGACAACCGGCCGGCCTGACGACGCCTTGGATAAGGAACTCTCCAGATTGGCTAGCCTGCTCGCTGCGAGCGGTTCAAAGACAGGTCTGCGGGAGGCAGCCGACCTCACTGGCCATCGTTCATGATGACCGGGTCCAGTTCGGCGCAAGCGGTGAAGCTGACATCACTCGCGAGTTTGTATTCAACGAAGGCCGAATAGGCAGAAGCCTTGAAGCGACGGTACGCGCCTGGCGCCACGATCGCCTTGTCGACCCGGGTGGCGCTCGTCAACGTGTCCTTCCAGACAAGGGCGGCCGGGTTGGAAGGGTCGATGTTGTCTGCAATCATGACCCCGTATTTCTTCGCCGGGTACATGGGATCCGGCTGAACGAACTGGATGGTCGCGGTGGGGTTGCCTGACGCCGCAAACAGCAGCCACGACACCGTATTGGCCGCCTTTGGTGCCAGGACCAGCGGGGGTGCAGTCACCGTGCAATTGGCCGGATCGACGCTGTTGTCGATCTTGACGGTGACCTTGACTCTGCAGGCATCGCTGTCGACGCACTTGCTGACCACTTCGCCGCCGCCCAGCCCCCCGGAGAGGATGGTGAAGGTCGACGAGGGCAGCAATTTGGACTTGACAGCTTGCGCCTCACATCTGCCAGCGCCCATCAGGCCCGCAACGGCCACAAGCCCACCGAAAGCCAGGTTCATTGCTGAATGCATTTCGACCCCCCTATAACTTGCACGTTATTCTGCGCCGTAACAGGCTGATTCGCTGGCGCCTGAAACCAAGCCGTCGTCAATGCTGGGGACGCTCCCCATGGGCCAAAGCTGGCGCCTCTCAGCGATCAAGCCCCAGTTCGGGCCAGCGGGCCAGCCGATCGTAGAGCGCAGCCCGTGACATCTTCAATTGCCGGGCAGCCGCCACGCGATTGCCCCTGCTGGCGAGCAAGGCCGCGGCGATGGCGCTTCGCTCGATATCTGCCACTTGTTCCCCGAGAGGACGAACTGCCGGAACGACCGCGCCACTATTGTGTGCGGGAAGGCTTCGGACCGGAAACGGCAGCGGCTGGTCCAGGGCCGCGGTCTCTTGGGCCAGCGAGCCGAAATGCCCCACCTCCAGCACCAGGTCATCCGTCATCAATGCCGCCTGCTCCAGCGTGTTCCGCAGCTCCCGGATATTGCCCGCCCAGGTCCGCCGCGCCAGCAGCGCCAGCGCCTCCGGGCTCACGCTGCGCGCCGGCAGGCCGCTGCGGCGCGCGATGTCCTCGCTCAGCGCCTCGACCAGCGCTTCGAGGTCGGGCAGCCGCTCGCGCAGCGGCGGCAGGCGGATGGGCAGCACGTTCAGCCGGTAGTAGAGGTCGGCGCGGAAAGTCCCC
>CAIWPS010000674.1 GCA_903914615.1 uncultured beta proteobacterium
GCGCTGGGACCCGCTGCTGCTGGTGCTGGCCTTCATGGCTTGCCTCGCCATCTTCTGCGTGCTGCTGGGCCTGGCCTGGGCGCGCGTTTTTCAACCACTGTTCAGAGGAATTTTGTCGTGAATGCACCCCAACGAATGACCGAGGTCGCCGCTGCGGCGGCAGATACCGCCGACGGCGCGAGCGAGCTGAATCGCTTGTTGCAGAGGGCGCCCAATTACAGCCCGCGCGACGATCTGCTCGGCGACAAATTCGACCGCATGATGCGGATCGCGGAGCTGATGGCCAAGTCGCACATGGCCGTTCCTCCGTACCTGCGCGAAAACGTCGGCGCGTGTTTCGCAGTTGTCCAGCAGGCGATGCGTTGGAACGCCGATCCGTGGGCGGTGGCTCTCAAGACCCATGTGGTCAACGAAATGGTGTCGTATGAGTCTCAGCTCATTGGCGCTGTGCTTAACGCATCAGGCGCCATTCAGGAGGCCGCGCTTCAAGACGAGTATTTCGGGCCATGGGAAAAGGTCATCGGCAACTTCGTCGAGCGCGAAAGCAAATACCAAAACAAAGACGGCTCGGCCAAAACCTATCGAAAGTTGAACACAACGCTTGAGGACGAGAAAGGTGTCGGCATTCGGGTTTCGGCGACCCTCGTGGGCGAATCTCAACCGCGCGTTCTGACTCTGCAAATGAGTCAGGCCAGCGTGCGCAATTCCACGCTCTGGGCCGACGATCCGCAGCAGCAGCTGTTCTATCTCGCGCAAAAGCGCTGGGCGCGCAAGTACACGCCCGGGGTGATCCTCGGTTTGTATTCGCCCGACGAGCTCGAGCAGGACGAAGACAAGGCGCCCCATGAGCATCAAGCGCCAGCCGCGCCACGCGGGCCGCAGCGCAAGAGCGCCGTGGCGCATGGAGCCGCGGCCTCCGCAGTCGCCACGAAGCGCGCGGATCCGCAGACGGGAGAAATTGACCCGCCTGCGGCGCCAGGGCAGACATCTGAACAATCCTCGACAACGGCGAAACCGGCGACGCCAGCGCCCGGGCCGGCGGCGAAGTCCGCAGCACCCGGACCCGACGCTGCTCGCCCGAGCATCGGCACGGGCCAGGTCGCCTACTTGCGCAACAAACTCAAGGCTGCCGGCATCACCGAGCAATCGGTGCTTGCGCGGTACGGCGTGGGCGCGCTAGAGCAACTCAACGTCGACGCTTTCGACGAGCTGAAGTCCGAACTCTTGGCGTCGAGCTGATCATGGGTGCGCGCGACGAACTGACTTTCGACGCCGAGCGGCACGAGTACCGCTTCCTCGGCGGCATCGTGCCGTCCGTGACGCAGGTGCTCGCGCCGCTCATCGACTTCAGCCGCGTGCCGCGCGACGTGCTTGAGGCCAAGCGCGACTTGGGCAGCCGTGTACATGAGGCCTGCCATTACTTCGACGAAGACGATCTCGACATGGAAAGCGTCGAGGCCGACGTCGAGCCCTATTTGCAGGCATGGATGGCTTTTCGCGCCGAGACGCGCTGCGAGGTCCTGCAGGTTGAGCGCCGCGTCTTCGACCCGATGCTGATGGTCGCCGGCACGCTGGACCGCGTGCTTCGACTGGACGGCAAGAAGGTGCTTGTCGATCTGAAGACCTCGATCGCCACGCCGCACACCGTGGGCGCGCAGACGGCGGCCTACATGCGGCTGCTTGGCGACGCGACCGTCGCGCACCGCGCCGCGTTGCGCTTGCGCCCTGACGGCAGCTATCGGCTGGACATGCTTACCGGCGCCGACGACCTGGCCGTCTTCATGGCCTGCGTAACCCTCAATCGCTACCTGGAGAAACACACTCGTGAGCAATGACACCATCCTGGCGCCCGTCGCGGCGCTGACTTTGCCCGACAGCGCAGCCCTTACCGGACGCGCGCAGCAGGCCCTGGCTTTCATCGATTCCTTCGAGATCACAGACGCCGACAGCTACTCGTTGGCGGCCGAGGAACTGCAGGCCATCAAGCGCCGCGCCAAGGAGATCGAGGCGCAGCGCACCGGCATTACCGGCCCGATCAACACGGCGCTGAAGGCGATCAATGACCTCTTTCGCGGGCCGGCCGATCTCCTCGCGCGTGCGGAGGAGGCACTCAAGCGCAAGATGCTTGGCTGGCAGGAGGAGCAAGAGCGCTTGGCCACCCAGGAGCGCCGCAAGGCCGAGGAGGCCGCGGCTGCCGAGCGCAAGAGGCTGGAGGAAGAAGCCGCCGCGCGCCAACGCGAGGCCCAGGCCCAGGCCGAAGCCGCCGCGCGTGCCGCGGCCGAGGCCCAGGCCCAGGAAAGGGCCGCCGCGGTCGCGGCCGCCGCCGGCGATTCCGAGGGGGCTGCTCGTGCCGCGGCCGCCATGCACGCGCAGCAGCAGCGGGCCGATCTGGCGCGCGACGCCGCACAGCGGGCGCAAGCCGAGGCGCAGACGACTGTGGCCATCGCGCAGGCCGTCACCGCCGCGCCGTCGGCCGTGGTCGCTCCCAAGGCCAAGGGCATCGCCACCACGACCCGCGTCGACTTTGAGGTGCAGAGCCTGGTGCTGCTTGTGCATCACGTCGCCGCGCACCCGGAGCTGATCAACCTGCTGGCGGCGGACACCGCGAAGCTTCGCGCCTACGTGCGAGGCCTGGGCATGGCCTGCAATCTGCCCGGCGTGCGCGTTTTCGAGGACCGCGGCATTAGCGCGCGAGCCGCCTGAGTTTCATCGACGGGCACGGGTGCGGCTGAGCGATGCCATGCGCGGTGAAAGGCTGAGAACCGGACTCAGCGCGATAGACGCCCGCACCGCAACACGCCGCACCCAAGCTCACCACCAAGGAGCCATCGTGATCAC
>CAIWPS010000675.1 GCA_903914615.1 uncultured beta proteobacterium
GCGCTGGGACCCGCTGCTGCTGGTGCTGGCCTTCATGGCTTGCCTCGCCATCTTCTGCGTGCTGCTGGGCCTGGCCTGGGCGCGCGTTTTTCAACCACTGTTCAGAGGAATTTTGTCGTGAATGCACCCCAACGAATGACCAAGGTTGCCGCTGCCACTGCGGTGGCGACGCGCGAAACCGAATCGGATTTCCAGCGCCTGATGCAGCGATCTTTCACGCCGATGGACCTGCTCGAAGACAACAACTTCGACAAGATGTGGCGCATGGCCGAGGCGCTGGCGAACAGCGCACTGTCGGTTCCGAAGGAGCTGAAGGGCAACATCGGCGACTGCCTTGCCATCGTCACGCAGGCCCTCATATGGGGCCTGAACCCGTTCGCGGTGGCGCAGAAGGCCCACGTCATCAACGGCAAGCTTGGCTACGAGGCGCAGCTGGTCAACGCGGTGGTGATGCAGTCAGGCGCCATCGTCGGCAGCTTCCACTACGAACATCACGGCGACTCCTGCCGAGTCGGCGCGGTGTTGCGCGGCGAGTCCGAGGTGACCTGGGGCGAATGGCTGTCTGCGGCGAGCGTCACCGTGAAGAACAGCCCGCTGTGGAAGACAAATCCGAAGCAGCAGATGGGCTATCTGCAGGTCAAGAACTGGGCCCGCGCCTACTGCCCTGGCGCGCTTCTCGGCATCTACTCGACGGACGAGCTGGAGTCCATGACCGACGCAATGCCGCCGTCCAAGGTCATCGACGCGCTGGTGAAGACGCCGCTCTTGCCGGAATACCCAATGCCCGACTTCGAGAAGAACTTCCCGGCCTGGCAGAAGCTCGTCGAGAGCGGCAAGAAGACCGCGGCCGACCTGCTGTCTACGCTGTCGACGAAGGCGGTGTTCACCGAGGCGCAGAAGGCCGCGATCCTGGTGTTGAAGGCGAAGGCTGCGCCGGCCCCGGCTCCGGCTCCGGCGCCGGACGCCGCCGATGCGTTCGTGGCCGAGATGGATGCTGCCGAGGGGGCTGCGCAATGAAGATCCACGACCTCATCCAGGGCTCTCCCGAGTGGAAGGCCTACCGCGCCCAGCACTTCAACGCCAGCGACGCGCCGGCCATGATGGGATGCAGCCCGTACAAGACCCGCGCCGAGTTGCTGCGCGAGATGCATACCGGCGTGCCCGCCGACGTGGACATCGCCACGCAGAAGCGCTTCGACAACGGCCACCGCGCCGAAGCGCTGGCCAGGCCACTCGCGGAGGAGTTCATCGGCGCCGAGCTGTATCCGGTCACCGGCAGCCTGGGCAAGCTGTCGGCGAGCTTCGACGGGCTGACGCTCGACGAGACCGAAGGCTTCGAGCACAAGGCGCTGAACGAGGCGCTGCGCGGCGCGTTTGCCGACATGGCGACCATCGGTCCGGAGTACCGCGAGAGGGCGCAGTGCCGAAGCCTGCCGCTGCACCACCGCGTGCAGATGGAGCAGCAACTGCTGGTCAGCGGCGCCGAGCGCATCCTGTTCATGGCCAGCAAGTGGACTGCCGACGACGAACTCGTCGAGGAACAGCACTGCTGGTACTACCCACACATGGCGCTGCGCCAGCAGATCGTTGACGGCTGGGCGCAGTTCGAGCGCGACCTCGCCACCTACACCCTGCCCCCGTCCGCCGAAGCCGCCCCGGTCGGCAAGGCCCCGGAGACCCTGCCGGCGCTGCGCATCGAGCTGAAGGGCGAGGTCACGGCATCGAACCTCGCCGAGTTCAAGCAAACCGCTCTGAGCGCGATTCGCTCTGTCAACAGGACGCTGGAGACCGACGAGGACTTCGCCGACGCGCGCAAGGCGATCAAGTGGTGCGAGGAGGTCGAGGCCAAGCTGCAGCAGGCCAAGGAGGCTGCGCTGAGTCAGACGGCCAGCATCGACGCGCTGTTCAAGGCCCTTGGCGACATCGCCGCCGAGTCCAAGGCTGTGCGCCTGGACCTGGACAAGCTCGTGACGCGCCGCAGCGTCGAGGTGAAGGAGGAGGCCGTCGTCAAGGCCCGCGACGCCCTGGCGCTGTACTTCGAGGTCATCAACGCCGAGCTGTCGCCGCACCGCCTGCAGCCGGTCGCGGCCGACTTCGCCGGCGCCATCAAGGGCAAGCGGTCGGTCGCCAGCATGCAGGACGCGCTGGACACGACGCTTGCGGCAGCGAAGATTGCGGCCGACGGCCAAGCCCGAGGAATCCGCGCCAACGTCTTGGCGTTCAAGGCCAAGGCCGCAGGATTCGAGCATCTGTTCGCAGACCTGGGCGTGCTGGTGCACAAGCCGGAGATCGACTTCTGTGCGTTGATCGATGGCCGCATTGCCACGCACAAGGCGGCCGAGGCTGAGAAGGAGCGCCAGCGCCAGGCGGCCGAGGCCCAGCGCATCGCCGAGGCCGAAGCCCGTGCGCGCGCCGAAACCGAGGCCAAGGTCCGCGCCGAGCAGGAGGCGCAGGCGGCCGAACAGCGCCGGCAGGAGCACGAGCGCCAGCAGGCCGAGTCCAAGCGCATCCAGTCCGAGAACGACGCCGCCGCGGCGCTGCGCACTTCACTCGTTCCCGCCAACTCGCCCATCACGCGCATGACCGCTGTGCCGGAGGCGGCCGTCCAGATCGTCACCCGTCAGGCCGCCCCGCGCGCCGACGAGCCCGCCACGCTGACCCTCGGTGCGATCTGCGAGCGGCTGGGCTTCACGGTCAACGCGCAGTTCCTCGTCGACACGCTGCACGTGAAGGCAGCCGCCATGTCCCCACGCAAGACGCCGCTGTTCACCGAGTCGCAGTTCGTGACGATCTGCCGCCAGCTGGCCAGCCACGTCTCGGCGATGGCCGAGCTGTACGCGGGGGAGACGGCCTGAGTTTCATCGACGGGCACGGGTGCGGCTGAGCGATGCCATGCGCGGTGAAAGGCTGAGAACCGGACTCAGCGCGATAGACGCCCGCACCGCAACACGCCGCACCCAAGCTCACCACCAAGGAGCCATCGTGATCAC
>CAIWPS010000676.1 GCA_903914615.1 uncultured beta proteobacterium
CAGGCCGGCGGCGGCGCCTCGCCCGGGCGCGCCCCGGCCGGCGGGCGCAGCGTGCCCGGCCGCGGCAGCCAGAGCACGCGGCCGTCGTCGAAGCGCACCGACTGCAGGCGGTTGGCCATCAGCGGGCGGTCGAAGTCGCGGCGCAGGAAGGACTCCGAGGCGCCCAGGCGCCGGCCCTGCGCGTCGTCCAGCGCCATCGGCATGCGCAGGCGCTGCGACCAGTCGCGCAGCGCCGCCACTTGCTCCTCGTCGGGGCGGTCGGCCGGCGGCATCACGTGCTGGATCAGTTCGCCCCAGGCCTCGGCGCGCGACCGCACCGCGCCTTCGACGCGCACGCGCTGCTCGTCGATGTGGCTCTGCACCAGCCATCCCGAGACCAGCGCGAACAGCGACAGCGCCGCCACCACGGTGACGTAGATGCGCAGGTAGAGCGAACGCATGGCGCGGCGGGCCCTTCAGCGGCGGTGGCGCGCGGCGCGGGACCGGGAACGGGCGCTTCGGCCCACCCTACTCGGCCGTGTCCTGCTTCTTGGCGAAGACGTAGCCGGCGCCGCGCACGGTGAGCACGCGCTTGGGCGACTTGGGGTCGTCCTCGATGACCGAGCGGATGCGCGAGATATGGACGTCGATGCTGCGGTCGAAGGCTTCCAGCGGGTGGCCCTTGAGCGAGTCCATGATCTGGTCGCGCGAGAGCACGCGGCCCGGGCTGCGCGCCAGCACCGTCAGCAGTTCGAACTGGTGACTCGTGAGGTCGCAGGCCTGGCCGTCCAGCCGCGCCTGGCGCGCGCCGAGGTCGACCTCGAGGCGGCCGAAGGTGAGCACCTCGTCGTCGCCCTGGTCGGGCGCGGCGCGGCGCAGCAGCGCCTTCACGCGGGCCAGCAGTTCGCGGGGCTCGAAGGGCTTGGGCAGGTAGTCGTCGGCGCCGATCTCCAGGCCCACGATGCGGTCCATGGGCTCACCGCGGGCGGTGAGCATGAGCAGCGGCATGCGCCGCGTGCGCGTCTGGCCGCGCAGTTCGCGCGTGAAGTCCAGGCCGTCGCCGTCGGGCAGCATGAGGTCCAGCACCAGGGCGTCGAAGGCGCCCTGCTTGAGCTGTTCCCGACCCGCGGCCAGCGAGCCGGCGGTGTCGACCTCGAAGCCGTTGTGGCGCAGGTAGCCGCTGACCATGTCGGTCAGCCGCATGTCGTCGTCGATCAGCAGCAGATGGCTCATGAGTGTTCACTCGACTCGCAAAAGCGCCCCGGCGCGGGAGCACCGGGGCGGAAAGGGCCGGCGCTTGCTGGCTGGCCCCCCGAGAGATCGGTCAGCATACGCCACCCGTGCCGCCCACGGGCGGCGGTGGCGTTGCCGGTCAGGGGCTGGCCTTGTCCAGCGCGGCGCGCTCGGCGCGCTGCCGCAGCATCAAGGCCTGGCGCTGTGACGCGCGCGCGGCCAGGGTCTGGCGCTGCGTCGGCGTGAGCACATTGGCGATGTCCAGACGCGCCTGCAGCATGCGCTTGGTGGCGGCGTCGTGTTGCGCGACCATCAGCTGGCGCAGCGATTCGGCCGCGCGGGCGTCGATGGTGGGCTGCGCGAACAGGGTCTGGTTCTGCGACCGCAGGCTCTGGGCGGCGGCATGCTGGGCCTGCAGGTCGGTGCGGGCAGCCTGCATGATCTGCTTGATCTGCGCCCGCTGATCGGCGGTGGCGTTGACGCTGTCGAGCATGCGGTCGAGGTGCGGGCCACCCATGGCCATGCCGTGGCCGCCCATGCCGCCGGGGTGCGGCGCGCCCGCCTGGGCGTGGGCATGCGGCGCCACGCCGAGGACCGACGCCAGCAGCAGCAAGGCCGCGAGCGGGCGCCAGTGGCGCTGCCGCGCCAGGGCCTGCGGGGACGCGCCGTGCGAGAGGTGTGACATCGACACTCCGGAGATCTGATTCAAGGTGAAACCGATGCTGCGGGCAGGCCGTAACACCGCCGTGGTCGCTTCGTAAAGTAATGTGCGCGTCGAAGGCCAACGTCGCAAGTCAGGGGGCAGGCGCAGGCTCCACGCGCACCAGCCTGCGCTGCAGGGCAAAGGAACCCTGGGCGCTGCGCAGGTCCAGCCGCAGCAACACGCCGCTGACGCGGTCGACGACGATGGCGCCTTCCAGCCGGGTGCTGGAATAGCCGCCGCGCTGGGCGTCGCCGAAGAGCTCGACCACGGCGACGTCGAAGCGGCGGCCGGCCACGGTCTGCGGCCCGATCGCCACCACCTGGCCGCGCACGCGCGCCCGCGCCAGCGGGTCGCCGACGACGACGATGTCGCCGGCCATCACGGCGCCGAGCGCGAGCTGGTTGCGCAGCAGGCGCGGCCACTGCAGCGCGCCGGCCGGCGCGGCGAGGATGTTGCCTGCGGTGTCCTGGCGCCACGGCCCCGACGCGCTGCTGCCCGGCGGTGCGTCGAGCCAGTATTCGAGCTCGCCGCGGCGCAGCGCCGTCAGCCGCAACACCCATGGCGAAGGCGCGCCACGGCCGTCCTTGCGGTCCTCGTAGACCAGCCGCTCGCCCACCGCCAGCGGCAGGCTCGCGGCGCGGGCGGCCGGCAGCGCGTCCCCGGCAGGCGGGCAGCCCTGGCTCAGGGCCGCCTGGCGCAGCGCCTCGTCGCGGCCCTTCAGGCGCGCCAGTTCCTCGGCGTCCAGACCGGCCGGCCGCAGCGCCAGCAGGGCCGGCCAGAACACCGTGACACCGACGCCCAGCGCGATGATGTTGTTGCCGGCACGCTCGTCGACGGAGTACGCCACGTCGGCGGCACGCTGCTGCACGAGGTCGAGTTCGTCGTCGATGCGGGCGCAGTCCCAGCTCAGGAATTCGGCCGGGTTGGTGGGCGCGGGCGCGACCTCGCCCGATCGCGTGGCGCAGGCGACCAGGCCCGTGACGACCAGGCAGACGACGAAAGCAGGCAAGGGGCGAGGCATCGCGGGCGCATTGTGCCGCGCCTTCGCTGCCCCGCACCGCCACCTCCCCGCGCCGGTGCCGGCTCGGGAGGGGGATCGCGCGGACGAAAAAAAGCGGGCCTGCGAGGCCCGCGTTCTTTGTCTGTCTGGCGGAAAGGGAGGGATTCGAACCCTCGGTACTGGAGACCAGTACACCGGATTTCGAGTCCGGCGCATTCGACCACTCTGCCACCTTTCCTGCGGTGCTGCGCCTTGCGGGGTCACGCAGCTGGCGCAGCCGGCGATTCTAGCCGATGGGCGTCTCAGGCCCTGAGCACTTCCAGCCCGCCCAGGTAGGGCCGCAGCGCCGCCGGCACGCGCACCGAACCGTCGGCCTGCTGGTGGTTCTCCAGCACCGCCACCAGCGTGCGGCCGACCGCCAGGCCCGAGCCGTTGAGGGTGTGCACGAACTCGGTCTTGCCCTGCGCGGTGCGCACGCGCGCCTGCATGCGGCGCGCCTGGAAGGCCTCGCAGTTGCTGCACGAGCTGATCTCGCGGTAGGTGTCCTGCGCCGGCAGCCAGACTTCCAGGTCGTAGGTCCTGGCGGCGCCGAAACCCATGTCGCCGGTGCACAGCGTGACGACGCGGTAGGGCAGCTCGAGCTGCTGCAGGATGGCTTCGGCGTGGCCCACCATCTGCTCGAGGGCGGCGTCGCTGTGCTCGGGGTGGACGATCTGCACCATCTCGACCTTGTCGAACTGGTGCTGGCGGATCATGCCGCGCGTGTCGCGGCCGGCGCTGCCGGCTTCCGAGCGGAAGCAGGGGCTGTGGGCGGTGAGCCTGATGGGCAGCGCCGAGGCCTCGAGGATGCGTTCGCGCACCGAGTTCGTGAGCGGGATCTCCGAGGTCGAGATCAGGTACTGCTCGGCCTGGACCTCGTCGCCTCCTCGCAGGACCCAGAACATGTCCTCTTTGAACTTGGGCAGCTGCCCGGTGCCTTCCAGCACTTCGCGGTTGACGATGTAGGGCGTGTAGCACTCGGTGTAGCCGTGCTGCGTGGTGTGGGTGTCCAGCATGAACTGGGCCAGCGCGCGGTGCAGCCGCGCTGCCGGCCCGCGCAGGAAGGTGAAGCGCGAACCGCTGAGCAGCGCGCCGGTCTCGAAGTCCAGCCCCAGCGCGGCGCCGAGGTCGACATGGTCGCGCGGCGTGAACTCGAAGGCGCGCGGCCGGCCCCAGCGCCGCAGCTCGACGTTGGCGGTCTCGTCGGCACCATCGGGCACGCCGGGCTGCGGCAGGTTGGGCAGGCCCATCAGCATCGCCTGCAGCTCGGCCTGCACGGCTTCCAGCCGCTCGGCGCCGGCCTTCAGCTGCTCGGCGATGCCGGCCACCTCGGCCATCAGCGCCGCGGTGTCG
>CAIWPS010000677.1 GCA_903914615.1 uncultured beta proteobacterium
CCCGAGAAATCGAAGAACATGACCTTCGGCATCGTCCTGGAGCCGATCGCCAATGCCACCGTGTCGCTGGACTACTGGAAGGTCTCGATGACCAACATGCTGGCCAGCCTGCCCGAGAGCGCCTACACCAGCGACCCGCTGAAGTACCTGAACCTGTTCATCCGCAACCCCGACGGCAGCCTGGCCTACATCATGAACGACACGACCAACCTCGGCGGCCAGAAGGTCGCCGGCATCGACGTGAGCGCGTCCTACCAGCTGCCCAAGTCCCCCGCCGGCGTCTTCACGCTGGGCCTGGACGGCACCTACCTGACCGAGTTCGACAACCAGATCGACAAGGGCGGCCCCTGGGTTTCCAACATCGGCAACTTCGGACTCGCCAGCAACGGCACCACCAGCAGCTTCCCTGTGCTTTCTTTCCGCTGGCGCCACAACCTGCGGCTGTCCTGGGCCTACGGCGACTGGACGTCGCAACTGACCGAGAGCTACAACTCGCACTACCTGGACCAGAACACCACCACCGTGCCCTCGGCCAACAACCACGTCATCCCCGCCTACTCGCTGCTGAACTGGACCGTCTCGTACAAGGGCTTCAAGCACTGGACGATCGTCGGCGCCGTCAACAACGTGCTCGACGCGATGCCTCCGCCGACCAACCACAGCGCCTACACCGGCTACCTCAGCAGCGCCGCCAGCCCCATCGGCCGCGCCTACGGCCTGACCGTGAGCTACGAGTTCTGAGGCGAACCGCGATGCGCCACCCCCGCCACGACGCGCGGCGCAGGCGTCTGCTGAAGTCCGCGCTGGCCGCAGGGCTGGCGCTGGGCGGCGGGCGGCGCGCCACCGCGGCGGTGGACGACCCCTGGACCCAGGCGCAGGCCATCGTCGACAGCTTCGCCGTGCCGACGCCCTTTCGCGACGAGGACTTCGTCGTCACCGAGCATGGCGCCAAGCCCTGCAAGGTGGCGCCGACGCCGGCCTGGGTGTCCTTCGTCGACGAGGCCCGCATCGACAGCCCCGTACCCGGCAGCGCGGACTGCCGCCCGGCCATCGCGGCGGCCATCGCCGCCTGCCATGCGGCGGGCGGCGGGCGCGTCGTCATCCCGCCTGGCGACTGGTACTGCGCCGGGCCCATCGTGCTGCGCTCGCACGTGCACCTGCACCTGCGGGCCGGTGCCCATCTCTACTTCAGCAACGACCCGGCCGACTATGCGCGCCACGGCGAGTTCGACTGCGGCGCCAACGGCCGCCTCACCGTCACGCGCTGGGAAGGCAACGACCTGCTGAACTTCTCGCCCCTGGTCTACGCCCACGGCCAGCAGCACATCGCGCTGACCGGCGAGGACTGGACCAGCATCCTCGACGGCCAGGGCGGCGTGCGCATGCCGGGCAGCAGCGACTGCTGGTGGTCCTGGAAAGGCCGCGGCGTGGCAGCAGGGCGCGACACCGGCCGCCACGTGGGCCACAGCGGCCGCACGGAGGTGCACCTCAACCCACTGAACCCGAAGTCGCTGCGCGAGGTCGCGCCGCAATTGAGTGCGGCACAGGCCGACTTCATCCAGGGCCCGGGCGATCGCTGGCGCAGCGACGCGGCCTGCCTGCGCGCGCTGGCCGAAGCGCGCGTGCCGCCGCAGCGGCGCGTCTTCGGCCTCGGCCATTTCCTGCGGCCGCACATGGTGCAGTTCATCAGCTGCAGCGACGTCCTGTGCCAGGGCTACCAGGTGCGCAACGCCCCCTTCTGGCAGCACAACCCGGTGCATTGCCGGCAGGTCCACGCGCGTCGCATCCACGCCAACAGCATGGGGCCCAACAACGACGGCTTCGACCCCGAGGCCTGCGACGGCGTGCTGATCGAGGACTGCGAATTCAACACCGGCGACGACTGCATCGCCATCGATGCGGGCAAGGGCCCGGACACCCAGTTCGGCCCGGCGCAGAACATCGTCGTCCAGAACTGCCGCATGCACAGCGGCCATGGCGCGCTGACCTTCGGCAGCATCATGTCCGGCGGCGTGCAGAACGTCTACGCGCAGAACCTGGTGTTCGAGAACCGCGACTGGCAGACCGACCCGCTGAACGTGGCCATCCGACTGAAATGCAGCATGAGCCGCGGCGGTTTCCTGCGCAACATCCACGTCCGCAACGTCAGCGTGCCCCACGGCATCCGCACCCAGCCGGGCCTGTACAGCAGCCTGCCGGGCTCGCTGGTGCCCGACCGCACCGTGGCCACCTCGGCCGGCGCCGTCGTCACCATCGACTGCGGCTACGACGCGACGCTGGACAACGTGCGCACGCGGCCGCCCGAGGTCAGCGGCGTGCACATCTCCTTGCTCACCGTCGGCGACGTGGCCACGCCCACGGGCCGCCATTCCTGCTGGCAGGCCATCGTCGTGCTGGGCCCGATCGCCAGCGACTACAACGGCCCGGCCGAGCCCCCGCCCGCGATCAGGCCGGTGACCGACATCACGCTGACGGACTGCGACTTCGGCCACCCGGTCCAGGCGGATGCGCCCGTCTACCTCTTCAACGTGCAGGGGCTGAAGCTGAAGAACGTGCGCATCGGAGAGCAGGTGCATGACGAGACGCTCTCGGCCTGAGCGCGCGATGCGCTGTTGCCTCCTGCTCCTCGCCGTGCTGGCCGCCGCAGCGTCCGGCATCGCGGACGCCGCCGGTCCGGATGGCATCCGCGTCATCCTCGTCGGCGACTCGACGCTGGCCCCGCGCAACGGCTACGGCGACGCGCTGTGCGCGCGCTTCACACCGCAGGTGGCCTGCCTGAACCTGGCGAAGAACGGCCGCAGTTCGGGCAGCTACCGCGCCGAGGGTTCGTGGAACCCCGTCGCAGCCTTGCTGGCCGGCAACGCCGCGTTCAGCGCCACCTACGTGCTGGTCGAATTCGGCCACAACGACCAGCCCGGCAAGCCCGGCCGATCGACCGACCTGCAGACCGAATTCCCGGCGAACCTGGCGCGCTACGTCGACGAGATCCGCACCAGCGGCGCCACGCCGGTGCTGGTGACGCCGCTGTCGCGCCGCAGCTTCAAGGGCGCGGTGCTGGTCGACGACCTGGCGCCATGGGCCGCCGCGGCGCGCACCGTGGCCGGCGCTCACGGCGCGGTGCTCGTCGACCTGCATGCCGCCAGCACCGCGGCCGTCCAGGCGATGGGCGAGGCGGAAGCCGACACGCTGGCGGTCGAGCCGCCACCCGCCCGCGCGGCCTCGGCCGACGTTGACCGCGCCACCACCGAGACCACCGGCACCGCACGCAGCGCCTTCGACCACACCCACGTCGGCGCCAAGGGCGCGCAGCTGTTCGCGCGCATGGTCGAAGGCCTGCTGCGGCGCAGCGTGCCGGCACTGGCGCCCTGTTTCAAACCGGACACCGAATGAGCCGCGGGCATCGTTGGGCGCACCTGCTGTTCCTCGGCGCCGCCTGGGCTGGCGCCGCCCTGGCCCAGGACACCCGCCAGGTGAGTGAACCCGTGCTGCCCCCAGCCTGCGCCGTGCTGCTGGCCGACAAGACCGGCCCCGACCCCGCAGCGGCCGACGACGCGCCGCGCATCCAGGCCGCCATCGAGCACTGCGCCCCCGGCCTGTCGGTGCGACTGGCGCCCACCAACCAGTACAACGGCTTCGTCGCCGGGCCGCTAAAGCTGGCCAGCGGCGTGACCCTGGTGGTCGAGGCCGGCGCCACGCTCTACGCCAGCAGCGACGCGGCGCGCTACGACCGCGGCCGCGGCAGCTGCGGCCGGCTGGACGATGCCGGCAAGGGCTGCATGCCCTTCATCAGCGCCGCCGACGCGCAGCACATCGGCATCATGGGCGAGGGCATCATCGACGGCCAGGGCGGCGAGCGCGTGGCCGGCCGCACCGAATCGTGGTGGCAGATGGCGCGCCGCGCCCAGCGCGAGAAGCGTGAGCACAACACGCCGCGCCTGATCGAGATCGACCGCAGCAGCGACGTCACGCTCTACCGCATCACGCTGCGCAACGCGCCCAACTTCCACGTCGCCCTGCACCAGGTCGACGGCTTCACCGCCTGGGGCGTGCGCATCGACACCCCGGCCACGGCGCGCAACACCGACGGCATCGACCCCATCTCGTCGCGCAACGTCACCATCACGCGCAGCTACATCCGCACCGGCGACGACAACGTGGCCCTCAAGGCCGGCAGCGCCGGGCCGACCGAGTTCGTCTCGGTCATCGACAACCATTTCTACAGCGGCCACGGCATGTCCATCGGCAGCGAGACGCAGGGCGGCGTCCGCCATGTCCTGGTGCAGGACCTGAGCCTGGACGGCACGACCTCGGGGCTGCGCGTGAAGAGCGACCCCACCCGCGGCGGCCGCGTCGGCGAGGTGCTGTACCGCCGGGTCTGCCTGCGCGACGTGCCGCGGCCCATCGAGGTGAGCAGCCGCTACGAGGGCCGCAGCAGCGGCGCGCTGGTGCCCCTGTTCGACGGCCTGCGCTACGAGGACGTCCATGCCCTCACGCCCGGCACGGTGAGCGTGCAGGGGCACGACGAAGGCTCGCTGGCGCGGGTGGCCTTCCGGCGCGTGGTGGTGGCGGGCGGCGCGGCCGCGAGCCTCGAGCACGCGGCGCTGCTGCCGGGCTCCGAG
>CAIWPS010000678.1 GCA_903914615.1 uncultured beta proteobacterium
CGCGGCCGGCGTGTGCGCGAAGGTCGGTGCCATCTCCTCGTCTTCTGCAGGCAGCGCCGCCCACAGCTGCAGGCCGTGGCTGCGGCGGCGCGCGCCGCGCAGGTCTTCGGGGGTGCGCTCGGAATGGACGATGCCGCGGCCGGCGGTCATCCAGTTGATGGCGCCGGGTTCGATGCGCTGCACGACCCCGGTGGAGTCGCGGTGCAGCATGGCGCCTTCGAAGAGGTAGGTCACGGTGGCCAGGCCGATGTGCGGGTGCGGCCGCACGTCGTGGTTGTCGGCCGGCCCGGCGTCGACCGGGCCGAAGTGGTCGAAGAAGAGGAACGGCCCCACCGCCTGGCGCGCGGCCGCGGGCAGCAGCCGGCGCACGGTGAAGCCGCCGCCGAGGTCCTTCTCGTGCGGGCTCAGGGTCTGGCGCAGGGTGCTCATGGGCCCAGTGTAGGAAAATCGCGGCTTTTGCGCCCCCGTGGCCTGAAGGTTCCCTGCTCATGAGTCTCAAGTGCGGCATCGTCGGCCTGCCCAACGTCGGCAAGTCCACTCTCTTCAACGCGCTGACGAAGGCCGGCATCGCGGCCGAGAACTACCCCTTCTGCACCATCGAGCCCAACGTCGGCGTGGTCGAACTGCCCGACCCGCGGCTGGCCGCGCTGGCGGCCATCGTCCAGCCCGAGCGCGTGGTGCCGGCCATCGTCGAGTTCGTCGACATCGCCGGTCTCGTCGCCGGCGCCAGCAAGGGCGAAGGGCTGGGCAACCAGTTCCTCAGCCACATCCGCGAGACCGACGCCATCGTCAACGTCGTGCGCTGTTTCGAGGACGACAACGTCATCCACGTCGCCGGCAAGGTCGACCCCATCGCCGACATCGAGATCATCCAGACCGAGCTCTGCCTGGCCGACCTGTCCACGGTCGAGAAGAGCCTGCACCGCTACGTCAAGGCCGCGCGCTCGGGCAACGACAAAGAAGCGGCGGCGCTGGTGAAGGTGCTCGAGAAATGCCAGGCCGCGCTGGACCAGGCGCAGCCGGTGCGCGGCATCGACTTCAGCAGGGAAGAGCGCGCCATCCTCAAGCCGCTGTGCCTGATCACGGCCAAGCCGGCGATGTTCGTCGGCAACATCGCCGAGGACGGCTTCGCGAACAACCCGCTGCTGCAGCGGCTGCAGGCCTATGCCGGGAAGCAGAACGCGCCGGTGGTGGCCATCTGCGCCAAGACCGAGGCCGAACTCGCCGACATGGGCGACGAGGACAAGGCCCTCTTCCTGCACGAGATGGGGCAGGACGAGCCGGGGCTGAACCGCCTCATCCGCGCTGCCTTCAAGCTGCTGGGCCTGCAGACCTACTTCACCGCCGGCGTGAAGGAGGTGCGGGCCTGGACCATCCATGTCGGCGACACCGCGCCGCAGGCCGCCGGCGTCATCCACACCGACTTCGAGCGCGGCTTCATCCGCGCCCAGACCATCGCCTTCGACGACTTCGTCGCCTTCAAGGGCGAACAGGGCGCCAAGGACCACGGCAAGATGCGCGCCGAGGGCAAGGAGTACGTGGTGCGCGACGGCGACGTGCTCAATTTCCTCTTCAACGTCTAGGCCGTGCACAACCCCGGCGCGACCGCCCCGGACTAGAGACTGCCGAAGTTGGCCGCCCCGTCCCCCGCCCCGGCAGCCGCCCGCGCACCCGCCTGGCGCGTCGCGCTGCTCACGGCGCTGGCCTATGCCGGCGTGGGCGCCATCGCGCTGCTGCTGGCGGGGCCGCCGGGCTACGCCACGCCGCTGTACCCACCCGCCGGCATCGCGCTGGCCGCGGCGCTGATGTACGGCCGCGCCGCCCTGCCCGGGGTGGCGGTGGGCTCGCTGGCGGTGAACGTTGCGGTGGGGCTGCTGCACGGCCAGGGCGGCGCGACGCTGCTGGCGATACCGCTGCTCATCGGTGCCGGCGCGGCGCTGCAGGCCGGCGTAGGCGCGGCCCTGGTACGCCGCTTCGTCTCGCGCCCGCTGGTGCTGAATGCGCCGCGCGACATCCTGCGCTTCAGCCTGCTCGGTGCGCCGCTGGCCTGTGTCATCAGCCCCAGCATCGCGACACCGGCGCTGCTGGTCGTCGGCGCCATCGGCCCCGAAGGCTGGGCCAGCAACTGGCTGACCTGGTGGATAGGCGACAGCCTGGGCGTACTCGTCGGCGCGCCGCTGGCCCTGACCCTCATCGGCCGGCCGCGGATCGACTGGCAGGCACGCCGCCGCACCCTGGGCCTGCCGCTGCTGCTGGCGCTGGTCCTGCTGGCCGGCGCGATGCTGGAGTACGCGCGGCTGGACCAGCAGCGCCTGCTCGCCAGCTTCCAGCGCGACGCCGACCGCCTGGCCAGCGAAGCCCAGTCCCGGCTGGGCGCACCGTTGTTCGCGCTGCAGGCCCTGCACAGCAGCGCACGCGCACAGCCGGCGTTCGACGGCGCGGCGCTGCGCCTGGCCGCGCAATGGTGGCTGGCCCAGCCACTGCAGCTACAGGCCATGGGGTACAGCGAGCGCGTGGCGCTGGACCGCGTCGCCGACTTCGAGGCCGCCGCGCGCGCCCAGGGCGAGGCCGGCTACCGCGTCTTCGACCGCGACCAGGGGGCCGCTCTCGCCGCCGACGGCGAGGTCGTCGCCCTGCGCTACATCGAGCCCGCCGAAGGCAACCGCAGCGCGCTGGGCGTGAACGCGCTGTCCATCCCGGCGGCGCGCGCCGCCATCCTCGCCAGCCGCGACGGTGGCGGGCCGGTGGCCACGGCCGGCTTCCAGCTCACCCAGTCCAGCGGCGACGAGACCGGCATGGTCATCTACCAGGCGCTGTACCGGGGCGAGCCCGCCGATCTGGCGGCGCGAAGGGCGCAGTTCAGCGGCGTCGTCTTCGTCACCGTGCGCGCCGAACATGCGCTGGCCGGGCTGGCGCGGCCGGGCCAGCAATACCTGCACTGGTGCCTGGTCGACCCCGACCTGACGGCGCAGCGCGTGCGCCTGGCCGGGCCGGCCGGCTGCGAGGCCCAGGCGGTGGCGGCCGGCAGCCTGCAGCTGCGGCGCATGATCGAGCTCGGCGGCCGCGGCGCCGAACTGCGCATCAGCGCCCTGCCCGGCGCCATCCCGGGGCAGCAGCGCGAAGGCGGCTGGCTGCTGTCGATGGCCGGGCTGGCGGCCGCGGCGCTGCTGGGGGCCCTGCTGCTAACCGTCACCGGCCACAGCCGCCGCACCGAGGTGGCGGTGCAGGCCGGCACCGCCGAGCTGCGGCGCGAGATGGAAGAACGCGCGCAGGCCGAGGCGGCGCTGCGCGAGAGCGAGGCCCGGCTGCGCAGCATCCTGGACCACGTGCCCATCGGCGTACTGTTTCTCGACCCCGAGGGCCACCTCATCGAATGCAACCCGCGCCTGTGCCAGATGGTGGGCCACAGCGCCGAAACGCTGCGCGGCCGCTCGGTGGCCGAGCTCGTGCACCCCGACGAGGTGCAGCGCCTGCGCGCATTGCGCCTGGCGCTGCTGCGCGCGCCGGCGGGCCCGCTGTCGGAGCGGCTGCGCCTGCGCGACGCCGGCGGCCGCGAGATCGTCGTGCGCATGACGGCCAACGCGCTGCGCAACCCGCAGGGCCGCGTGCGCCGCATGGTCGGCGTGCTGGAAGACATCACCGAGCACCTGCGGCTGGAAGCCTCGGACCAGGCGCTGCAGCAGGCCGAGGCCGCCAACCGCGCCAAGAGCGAGTTCGTCTCGCGCATGAGCCACGAGCTGCGCACGCCGCTGAACGCCATGCTCGGCTTCGCCCAGCTGCTGGGGCTGGACCGCGAGCCGCCGCTGGCCGCCCATCAGCAGGCCTGGGTGCAGCAGATCCAGCGTGCCGGCTGGCACCTGCTGGAGATGATCAACGAGACCCTGGACCTGGCGCGCATCGAGTCCGGCAGCGTGCAGCTGACGCTGCTGCCGGTGGCGCTGGCGCCGCTGGTCTCGGCTTCGCACGACATGGTGGCCCACGGCGCCGCCCAGCGCGGCATCCACATCGGCACGACGCTGGAGCCCGAGGCCGCCGCCGTGGTGGCCGACGCGACGCGCCTGAAGCAGGTGCTGACCAACCTGCTGTCCAACGCCGTCAAGTACAACCGCCCCGGCGGCGCGGTGACGCTGACGGCGCGGCGCGTGCGGGCATCGCCGCGCAGCGAGCGCGACGACGGCGATGCGGGCACGGGCGACGACATGGTCGAGATCGCCGTCGCGGACACTGGCCTGGGCATGTCGCCGGAACAGCTGGCCGCGCTGTTCCAGCCCTACAACCGGCTCGGCCGCGAGAACAGCGGCATCGAGGGCACGGGCATCGGCCTGGTCATCAGCCGCCGCCTGGTGGAACTGATGCGCGGCTCGCTGTCGGTGCGCAGCCAGGCCGGCGAGGGCTCGATCTTCACCCTGCGGCTGCCTGCCGCCGCGGCCGCCGAGACGCCGGTGCTGCGCTACACCGAGACCTCGCCCGCGCCCTACCGCGAGCGCCGCGTCCACTACGTCGAGGACAACGAGACCAACATCGAGGTCATGCGTGGCGTCTTCGCACAGCGCGCGCAGATCGTGCTGAGCACCTCGATGCTGGGCCTGGACGGCCTGGCGGCGATCCGCGCCGAGCGGCCCGACCTGGTGCTGCTGGACATGCAGCTGCCCGACATTCCCGGCATCGAACTGCTGCGCCACCTCAAGCAGGACGACAGCATCGCCGGCATCCCGGTGGTGGTGGTGTCGGCCGACGCCACCGCCGCGCACATGCAGGAAGCGCTGGTGGCCGGGGCCCTGCATTACGTGACCAAGCCGCTGGACGTGGGCCGCTTCCTGGCCATCGTCGACGCCATCCTGGAAGACGCCGACACGCGCTGGAGCTGAAGACCTTGAACGATGCCAACGAGACCCTGAGGACGGCGCTGGCGCGCAATGTCCGCGACGCCCTGGCCGAGGACATCGGCCGCGGCGACTGGACGGCGCAGCTGGTGCCTGCGGGCCGCCGCGTCACCGGCCGCGTGGTGGCCAAGGAAGCCGCCGTGATTTGCGGCCGGCCCTGGTTCGACGCCTGCGTGCGCGCGCTCGACCCCGGCGCCGCCATCACCTGGGCCGTGGCCGAGGGCGCGGCCGTGGCGGCCGGCACCGAGCTCTGCCGCATCGAGGCCGACGCGCGTGCGCTGCTCAGCGCCGAGCGGCCGGCGCTGAACTTCCTGCAGACGCTCTCGGCCGTGGCCACGGTGACGCGGCAGTACGTCGACGCCATCGCGGGCCTCTCGCCCAACCCCGCCGGCTGCGCCGTGCTCGACACGCGCAAGACCCTGCCCGGGCTGCGCCAGGCGCAGAAGTACGCCGTGCGCACCGGCGGCGGCCGCAACCACCGCATGGCGCTGTGGGACGGCATCCTGATCAAGGAAAACCACATCGCCGCTGCAGGCAGCATCGCCGCCGCGCTGCAGGCCGCCTTCGCGCTCGACGCCGGGGTGATGGTGCAGATCGAGGTCGAGAGCCTGGCCGAGCTGGAGCAGGCCCTGGCCGCCGGCGCGCAGAACGTGCTGCTGGACGACTTCACGCTGGCCGACATGCATGGCGCCTGCGCCGTCAACGCCGGCCGCGCGGTGCTGGAAGTCTCCGGCGGCGTGGACCTGGAAAGCATCCGCGCCATTGCTGCCACCGGCGTCGACCGCATCTCGGTCGGCAAGCTGACCAAGGACGTGCGCGCCGTCGACCTCTCGCTGCGCATCGACCCCTGAACCCGCCCCAATGAAAGCCGCCATGGCCCGCAACGCTACCGTCACCGCCGACACCCAGGCGCCTGCCATCACCGAACAGCTGGCGCAGTTCGTCGCCAGCCACCCCAGCCGCGGCTGGGGCGACGAGGTCGAGGCGCAGGCCCACCGCACCTTCGCCAACTGGGTCGGCTGCGCCATCGGCCCTTCCGCCCACGAGACCGTCGAAGCCGCGCTGGCCGCGGTGCAGGAACTGCAGCCGGCGCCGCAGGCCCACCTGCTGGGGCGGCGCGAGAAGGTCGATATCGCCAGCGCCGCGCTCATCAACGGCATCGCCTCGCACACCTGGGACTTCGACGACACGCACCTGAAGACCGTCATCCACCCCGCCGGCCCGGTGGCACCGGCGGCGCTGGCGCTGGCCGAGCACCTGGGCCTGGGCGGGCGCGTGCTCATCGACGCGCTGGTGCTGGGCGTGGAGGTGGCCTGCCGCGTCGGCAACGCCGTCTACCCCGACCACTACGACCGCGGCTGGCACATCACCGGCAGCACCGGCATGCTGGGCAGCGCCGCGGCCTGCGCGCGGCTGCTGGGCCTGGATGCCGCACGCACGCAGATGGCGCTGGGCATCGCGGCCTCGCAGCCCACCGGCGTGCGCGAGCAGTTCGGCACAATGACCAAGCCCTTCCACCCCGGCGGCGCGGCACGCGTCGGCCTGATGGCGGCGCTGCTGGCCAAGCATGGCTACACGGCTTCGAAGCGGGCGCTGGAAGCGCCGCGCGGGCTGCTGCAGGTCTATTCCGACAAGACCGACTGGCGCGAGGTCACCGAGGGCCTGGGCCAGACCTGGGAGATCGCGCTCAACACCTACAAGCCCTTCGCCTGCGGCATCGTCATCCACCCCAGCATCGACGGCTGCGTGCAACTGCGCCAGGCGCACGGGCTGAAGGGCGAGGACATCGCCAGCGTGACGCTGCGCGTGCACCCGCTGGTGCTGGAGCTCACCGGCAAGAAGACGCCGCGCACCGGGCTGGAGAGCAAGTTCAGCGTCTACCACTCCTGCGCCATCGGCCTGCTGTATGGCGCCGCAGGCGAGCACGAGTACACCGACGAGGTCGTCAACCGGCCCGAGGTGGTGGCGCTGCGCGGCAAGGTCGATGCTCTCGTCGACGAGAGCAACGACGCGGCGGCCGCCGACCTCACCGTGCGCACCACCGACGGCC
>CAIWPS010000679.1 GCA_903914615.1 uncultured beta proteobacterium
CCGGCGCACGCAGCGCCACGTCCCATCGTCCATCACGAGCTTGCGGCTGCGTATCGCCGCAGCCTTGCTCAGGACGCTACCAAGGTGTCCCTGCTGCCTGCGCGTAAACGCAAGGCTTCGCTTGTGACACAGTAAGACTAGGAGCGTGGGCGGCAGAACTCCGCCGAACACATCAAGGTGTCCAAGATGTGCCACGGTGCAGCTGCTTGGCCGGTTTCGAGCGCAGCTGCCGCATGAGGCCGCCTGCTGGACGCTGTAGAGCGTCGGCGAGGCAGTGGTTTGGGGTCGAATCCGGTCATCTCGCTGCCCTCAGGCTGTCTTCAGAGCACCCATGCGCCGCAGGTTCAGCGCCAGGCACACGAGCTTGAACTCGGCCTGCACTCGGTGCAGACCGCGCAGGCTGAACTGACGGAACCCCAGCACGCTCTTGATCCAGCCGTTGGGCGGCTCGGCGATCCACTTGCGCTTGCGGTAGGCCGCCTTGCCCGCGTCGGTTTGCAGTTTGGCGGCCATGGCCGCCGTGTGCGGACTCTTCTGCGCATCGACTTCGGCGCAGCGCTTGCCCGCGCGCCCCATGGCCACCACCAACTCCGTGCCTGAGGCAGCCAGCGCCTTGAAGTTGTCCTCGCTGCGGTAGCCCGCGTCGGCCAGCGCCTGCTCGGGTGCTTGACCGGTGTTGGCCTTCACGGCCTCGAGCATGGGCACCAACTGTCCCACGTCGGCAGCGTTATTGCCCAGCTCGGCCGCCACGATGATCAAGGCCTGCTCGTCCACCGCGGTCTGCGCGTTGTAGCTGGCGTCGAAGCCACCGCCGGCGCGCTTCATGATGCGGCTGTCCGGGTCGGTGAAGTTGTCCTGCGCCGCGGGCTCGGGCACGCCGAACTCGCGCTTGTAGCGCCCGCCCGTGGGCTTGCCTTCATCGTCGCGCGGCTTGCACTCGTCGTCGGGGCTGCGGCCGCGTTCGATGTCAGCATCACGTTGTCGCTTCTCGATGCGCTGGCGTGCTTCGGTGATGGCCTGGAGCCGATCCTCACGGCGCTGGATCTCGGCCGGGATGTCCACCTCGGGCTCATGGGCCTCGGCCGCGTCGGCGGTCTTGGCCCGCTCCAGCAGCGCGTCGATCTGCGCCTTGAGTTCGGCTTCGGCCTGCTGCATGCGTTCGTGGCTCATCGCCTTGTGACGGCTGGCGTTGGCCTTGATCTTGGTGCCGTCGATGGCCACCGTGCCCAGCTTGACCAGCCCCATCTCCTGCGCGAGCTTGACGACCTGCACGAACAGGTCGGCCAACTCCTTGAGATGCAGCGCGCGGAAGTCGCGAATCGTGCGGTGCCTAGGGAAGTTGCCTGCGCCCAGCATCCGAAACGCCAAGTCCTCGTGCAGCCGACGCTCGATCTTGCGTGAGCTGAACACGCCCGTGGCGTAGCCGTAGACCAGCAACTTGACCATCATGGCCGGGTGAAACGGCTGGTTGCGCGAGCCACCGCCCTCATACCGCGCGTAGAACGCCTTGAGATCCAAAGCATCGACCGTGTCGCCGATGAAGTAGGACAGATGCCCCTTGGGCAGCCAGTCTTGCAGCGACGCGGGCAGCAGCATCTCCTGCTGCGCTTCGTACGGGCGATAGCTCATCTTCGATCAACGTCCATCCGGCGTGCAGCGCTGTCAGGGACTTCCCTTCTGCCGCCCACGCTCCTAGCCGAGTCGCTGTTCCGCACCGCCAAGTACCGCCCCGAGTTCCCTGCCAAGGGCTTCGCCGACCTCGGCGCCGCTCGGACCTCGACAGCTGAGTTCTCGCACTGGTACAACGATGAGCACCGGCACAGCGGCATTAGCTACGTCACCCCTGGGCAACGTCATTGCGGCCAGGATCACGCCATCCTTGCAGCTCGCCACGCGCTGTACCTCGAGGCCCGCGGACGCAACCCCGCGCGCTGGTCAGGCGCGACACGCGACTGGACACCGACCGGCCCAGTCACCCTAAATCCAGAACGAGACTCGGTCGTCGCGGCGCACTCGACAGCAGAAGATAGGCAGGCGCTGGCTGCATGCATGAGGCGACAACTACCTTGACGCGCGCCGGGTAGGTGTAGTTCGATGCGCCCAGCGCTGCCACAAAGATCTGAGCGCGATCTCGCCGGAGGCGGCGTCCACGATGGGCATGATCTGCCCTGCGTAGTCCACGAACTGACCGTGGACGCCG
Source organism: uncultured beta proteobacterium (assembly GCA_903914615.1). Lineage (GTDB taxonomy): Bacteria > Pseudomonadota > Gammaproteobacteria > Burkholderiales > Burkholderiaceae_C > Rubrivivax. The sequence continues at coordinate 2,201 of CAIWPS010000679.1, forward strand.
ATTCAGCGGGATCTTGGACGACGGGGGGTGGGTGGCGTGCAGGTGATTTTCTGACCCTCAAGTTCCTTCGCCTGAAGCCGATATTGCCTATCATGGCCTCATTCCGAGCGATCCCAGCAGCCTGCTCCCGCCTAAGGACACGGGGAGCAAGAATCGCCGAGCGCACCAGTGCCAGCGACAAGCTCATGCTTGTCAACACTTTGGTTTTCGGCATCGCCGCGATTTCGCTGGCGAGCGGTCATACCGGCGGCGCCGCGGTCGCTTCGGTCGCTTCGGTCGCGTTTGTGGTTGTACAAGTGATGCTGCTTTACATAGGCGCCTGCTTTGCCATTCCGCGCCTGAAATGGCCTAAGCAACGCGCCGCAGCCATCAGCTGTCTTGAAGTTGAGCATGACAGCGTAACGTTCCCCGCGTCCTGGATTCCTCAGCCCGACCTGCGGCCGCCCGCCAGCCTCCTCTGAACCTTAGTCCCTGCCTGGGAACGGGCAGGATCGGATTCAGCTGGAGTATCAATGGACGGACATATCCAAGTTCGCCGTGCGCTCGCATGCGAAATGCGCGCGGGTCTGGGCGCGCGGGCGATTGTGCAAGCAAATTCGACCACAAAGCAGTTCCTGCTTGCCATAAATCTCGGGCTAGTGAGCCACGCCATCTTTGGCGCCACAGTCGCTGGAGCGTGCACATGCGCGCCAAGTTGATAAGGGCGAATACGGCGCGGCTCGGTTTGTCAAAGCAAACACTTTCCGCGTGGAAGCATCGCGGGGCAGATTTCTTGACACGGTACGGGCCGGATCGTCGGCAAGGAAAATACCTATGGATCATCTCGACTGCTGCTATCAATCACTTTAAGAAGAGTCCACGGAAAAAGATTCTAGCCCTGGAAGCGACAGTATTGAAACTAGAGGCCGAGGCTCCTGAAACTGCTCTGATCGACTCTAGAGAATACTGGCCTCCAGATGTGAAAGGGCCAAGAGATGGCGATGATCTAGATCAGCTTTAATGATAGCCAAGGAAGCGGTGTATGACCCACAACTTGGCAGCGGCTCACTGCCTTGCCGTGGCAGTTGATCCGCAAAGGGGTGGTCGTTGTGAGCCTGGATAAGATTGACGTGAGACCGAATCAATCACTTTCCCAGCTGCCCACGATGACTACCCCTCCCGCCAAGTCATCAGGTCTTTGTCTGGGGCGTCATGCTGGCCAACGAGGCGGCTTGGAACACGCTGGCATGGTTCGCGATGCTGGTGGTCCTTCGCCGTTCAGGGTAGTTGACGCCGGGCAGCAACTGGTTTCGCCGCATTGGTACCGTGCCGCAGCACGTTGTCGATAGGATTGCGCATCAGGAGTCGCGGCCGCATCGGGTCGGACAGCACGCGCTCGCCGATGCACTCGAGCTGCAGACCAACGGCTCGTCAACAAATTGTCAATCGCCAGACTTCTTGGCGGCCAGCGACGCGCCTGACCGAGCACGCCGCTTGTCCGGCCCCGTCGTGCTACGTCGATCCACCTCTGACCGATCGAGTCTGACGTTCAAGTAGGCCTCAAGCGCAAATCGCAGGACGTCTGATCTGGACGGTATTACTCCCATCGAGGTACGAAGCTCGATTCGCTTCTCGTCGATGGCCTTCGCCAGCACGTCGCTGACTCGAACGTTGAGTTGGGCTCTGCTCATGGAGGTCACTAATGTCCTGATTGTAGCTTTCGTGCGCCGCGTATCGATAGACGCTTGACAATGTGGTATCAGTACGCGCATGATGTTGTCTAGCACTACGCATGGCACTTGGTACGCATATATGGAAAATGAACCTCCAGACAAGCTCCTCCCGTTTGCGGAAGCCCCATTTCGGGTTCGTGCCGCTGGTCCCGACGTGATGAGCCTCCCGCCCATACTGCGCACGGGCGTACCTCGGCACCTGCGCAAACGCATGCGACGCCCACAGCAAGCGCCTCAAAACCCCGAGCCCCTGCCCTCGCAGGCCGCCGCTACTTCGAAGCCAAAGCGCGTGCCAGCCAAATCGTCCCCCATCGCCCGCGGCGCAGAGACCCCCGCAGCCGTGTACCTGCTGCTGCACCGCAGCGAGCCACGCTTCAAACTGGGCTGGTCGCTCAACCCATCGCGCCGCATACTGGATCTGCCAGAGCATGAGGCTGATGAGCTCGACCTGAACGCCTCGCTGGTCGCATGGATGCCGTCCCGCTCTCGCGCTGAGCAGGTGGAGCGGTCGATGCACAAGTTGCTGCGACCTAATGCAGTGACTTTGAATCACTCAGGTGACGGGCACACCGAGTGGTTCCAAGCCCGCGCCTGGGACCGGGCAATTCGCCTGCTACAGCAGGTGTCGGTAAACGGCGACACTCGGTTGGTTCAGCTGCAATCCTTCGGCAACGCTGCGCAAGATGCTCCGGTAGTCGCACTCGACGGCAATAAGACGCAGGACCCGCAAGTGGTCTGGCAGCATATTGAAGACCTTCTTCTGCGCCTGGTACAGCACGTCCCGGTCCAGTTGCTGTTGGAACAAGCGCCCCGAGTGTCCTTCATCGGCCTGCGCCGGGCTTGGCCCGAAGGCCATGGTCCGCTTGGCCTGATAGGAGCCCGTGACTGTCATCTGGCCAAGTTGCGCTGGGTGGTGATGACTGCAGAGACCTATCAGTTCCGTCGTCAGGGCCGGCTGCACAGCTTCCTGCAGTGGCTCGACTACGAAGGAGATGATCTCCTCCTGCAATTTGTCAACCTGGACAACCTCGAGACCTGGGACGCCGAGGTGCACCTGCCCACTCAAGTCAAGGCCCTGCTGCAGCGCCTGGTCCTGCTGTCCCCGCCGCCGCCCGAATCTTCCGCCGCTGGCGCGCCGCGTGCCGGCGGCGTCTGAACTCAACCAAGCCAGACTGGATTGCCGTGCGAATTTCCACTACGACTCGATCGGTCTGACTTCGTCGGCACTGAGTCCCAATGACGCTACTGCGCTCTTCCTTTGCTATTCCGCCCTCTTTCTAAACCGGCCTGAATTGGTATCCCACGAACCGCTACACAAGCACAAGAACGAAAGTGGCGACAGGCGCATCGCCGAGGATCAGGCGCAGGTGTGGCATGAGAATGCCGCGGAACGCGAAGCCGCTGTCGGTCAACCAACGCCCGCGAAATCAACGCACCAGCGCACGGTCGCGATGTCCGCTCGTGCCATCTCCTGCGCGGCAGCCTCCAAGTTGCCACCATCGAACATGGCCTGCAGGTTGCGCAATCTATTGGCCAACCAGCCACTCAAGGCTGGCGCCACCCCGCTCGAAGCGATCCCCTGAAGGCCCGGCACTCGTTCGCGCAGAAGTGCATTGCACCCCAGATGGTCGAGGTGCCAGTGCGAGTTGACGACCGCCGCGATCGGCGTGCTCCGCGCGGCCGCGAAAACAAGCGGCGCCTGCGTATGCTCGGCATGGCAGCCCCTCTCGACGACGACCAGGCCGCGCGGGCCTATGAAATCACGCTGTTGCCATCGGGCTTTCGGCCCGGATCGAAGGTGCCACGTTGCAGATAGACACCCGCGGCAACTGCCTGTCGCGTCGCCCGAGCCAGCAGCGACATCAGCAGAACGAATAGCAATGCGAGCCGCAGCGGCCTGTCGATCTCCTCTGGCGGCACTATTCGTAAGCCAGAGCGTCCCGGGCCGACAGGCGCATGACGCGCTGCACGGCCAGCCCCACAGCCAGCGTCACCACCACCAGACCGGCGCCGAGGATCGCCAAGCCGCTGACGCTGAAACGCAGCGGCACGGACACATGCAGCAGGCCGGTGGCGGCGGCGCCGTTCAGCGCCGAGGTCAGCACCAGCGACAAGGCAATGGCGACCAGTGCACTTAGCAGGGCCACGGCCGCGCCTTCGGCGATGAAGACCGCGGCGATCGTGCGCGGCGTCGCGCCCAGGGCGCGCAGCACGCCGATCTCGCGCGTGCGCTCCTGCACGTTCAGGCTGCTGCTGGCGGCCAGCCAGATGGCGCCAATCAAGGCGGTCGCAAGCGCCACCATCTGGATGAAGTCGCCGACGACCTTGAAGTGCTCATCCAGAGCGTCGCGCACCTCGTCACGCGTGACGATCTGGCCGGGTGCGTGGTGGGCTTGCAGAAAAGCCTGGTCGAGCGTGTTCGCCAGCTCCGGCAGCGCGGTGCCACGTGCCTTGATGCGCACCAGACCGGCGGCATCGCCCAGCCCCGTGACGGCCTCGAAGGCGGCGCTGGGTGCGTACAACTGAGCCTGGGCGATCTCCTCGACCAGCCCGACGACATGCACCCGGGCCTCGCGGACTCGGTAGCGCAGGGTCAAGGTCTGGCCCAGCCGGGCCCGTGTTTCGCGATCGGCCAGCGCGCGGGTGACCAACACTTCGTCGCCGGCACCGTCCACCGCTGCGCGGCCCTGGACCACCCGAAGCCGGAACAGCTGCGACGACGGCGGATAGCCCAGCAGGGGCACCCTCGCGCCGGCGTGCGACG
>CAIWPS010000680.1 GCA_903914615.1 uncultured beta proteobacterium
GCGCGCAGCAGGGCGCGACGCCGCGCGGGCGCCGGCGCGCTCACGCCTGGCCCTTGCGCGTCTTGTTCGCCTTGGGCGCCTTGGGCACCGGGCGCCTGGCGGCGGTCTGCGCCCGTTCCTGCGCCGCGATGCGCCGCGCCAGCGCGACGAAGGTGGCGACGACGCCCCACCCTTCGCCTTCGCGAAAGGCCAGGGTGATCGGGGCCTGCAGGCTGGCGTCGGCCGGCAGCCGGCGGAAGGCCACCGAGTGCGCATGCGCGCCCTGCATCGACGCCGGCACCACCGAGATGCCGGCACCGGCGGCCACGAGGTTGATGTTGGTCATCATGCGGTCGACCTCGGCCTGCACGCGCACGGCGATGCCGCGGCGTTCCAGCAGCGCGAGCAGGTTGCCGTACAGCCCCGGCGCGCCGTGGCGCCGCACCAGGATCATCGGCTGGCCCTGCAGCGCCTGCAGCGGCACCACCGCGTCGGCGCCGTAGGCTTCGGCCAGCGCGTGGTCGATGGGCAGGGCCAGCACCACCGGCTCGCTCATTAGGGCCTCGAAGGTCACGCCCGCGGGGTGCGACACCGGCACGCGCAGGAAGGCGCAGTCCAGGCTGCCCGAGGCCACGGCCTCGGTCAGCTCGGCGGCGTTGTTCTCGGCAATGCGCAGCTCGATGTCGGGGTAGTCGCGGCGGCAGGCGCGCAGCACGCGCGGCGTCAGCGCATGCGCAGCGGCCGAGCTGGAGAAGCCCACGGCCAGCAGCCCGCGCAGGCCGGCGGCGACGCGCGCCATCCGCGCCTGCATCGCCGCCACGCCGTCGAGGATGCGGCGCGCCTCGGCCAGGAACTGCGTGCCGGCGGCGGTCAGCGTCACGCCCTTGGGGTGGCGCGTGAACAGCACCACCCCCAGGCCCGTCTCCAGGGCGCGGATCTGCTGGCTCAGTGGCGGCTGCTGGATGCCGAGTTGATGCGCCGCGCGCGTGATGTGCCCGGCCTCGGCCACGGCGGCAAAGTAGCGCAGGTGGCGCAGTTCCATGGCTCAGGCGGGTCGCAGGTGCGGCATGCGCGGAGTCTGCCACCGCCCTGCACCCCTGCGGCACGCCGCCGCCCCCTTGCCCAGGTGGCGGCCCGGCCGGCGCCGCTACGTTCGCCGGCGGTACAGCAGCAGCGTCGCCAGCAGCCCGCAGGCGGCGGCGAAGCTCATCCACAACGCCGGCGCCGCCTTGTTGCCGGTGGCGGCGATCAGCGCGGTGGCGATGGCCGGCGTGAAGCCGCCGAAGACGGCCGTGGCCAGGCTGTAGGCGAGCGAGAAGCCCGAGGTGCGCACCGCCACCGGCATCACCTCGGTCAGCGCCACCACCATGGCGCCGTTGTAGCTGCCGTAGAGGAAGGACAGCCACAGCTCGACCTCCAGCATGCGGCCGAAGCTGGGCTCCGAGGTCAGCCAGGCCATCGCCGGGTAGGCCGTGGCCATCGTCAGCAGCGTGAACACCAGCAGCAGCGGCTTGCGCCCGACGCGGTCGGACAGCGCCCCCATCACCGGCAGCCAGATGAAGTTGGAGACGCCCACGCACAGCGTCACCACCAGGCTGTCGGTGGTGCTGAGCTTGAGCACGTTCTTGCCGAAGGTGGGCGTGTAGACGGTGATGAGGTAGAACGAGACCGTGGTCATCGCCACCAGCAGCATGCCGCTCACGACCAGCAGCCAGTTGTCCAGCATCGAGCGGAAGATCTCGGCGGCGTCAGGTCGGTGCTTGCGCGCCATGAACTCCTCGGTCTCCTGCAGCGAGCGCCGGATCACGAAGAGCACCGGCACGATCAGGCAGCCGATGAAGAAGGGCACGCGCCAGCCCCAGTCGCCGATCTGCGCCGGCGTCAGCGCCACGTTCAGCCCGTAGCCCAGCGCGGCGGCGACGATGATGGCCACCTGCTGGCTGGCCGACTGCCACGAGACATAGAAGCCCTTGTGGCCGGGCGTGGCCATCTCCGACAGGTAGACCGAGACCCCGCCCAGCTCGACCCCCGCCGAGAAGCCCTGCAGCAGCCGCCCCGTCAGCACCAGCAGCGGCGCCGC
>CAIWPS010000681.1 GCA_903914615.1 uncultured beta proteobacterium
CGCGCCTGCAGTCTTGAATCAGCTCGCCGGTTTGGCGTTGCGCACCGGCAAGATGGCCGGGCAGATCAGCGTGTCGCCGTTGGCGGCGGTTGCGCTGCACAGGATCAGGTAGTCGTTGTCGGCCAGGCCGCCGGCGATGCGCTGCAGCACCTGCGCGGGATTCGTTCCACTCACCGTCGCGCCGCCGGAGATCATGGCGCTCGGTGCCGCATCGGCGTGCACCGGCGTGTACAGCGCGGAAGTCGTTGTGGCCACGCTCACGGCCGTGGTCTCGCTGCTGAAGTCGAAGAGCACCGTCACGGCTTCGCCGGGCAGCTTGGCCGGCAGCGTGGTGGCAGGAAGCGTGACGTTCATCGTTTGGTCTTCCAGACCCGGCCCGTGAGCGCCGCGGTCCACTTGCGCACGACGGCCGACACCACCCAGGTGCGGCCCGAGCTAGATGCCTTCCAAGTGCGGCCGGTCAGCGTCGCCACGTAGCCGGGTGTAGCGACAAGCGGCGCACCCTTGACGGTGACGTTGAGGACAGGTTCTTGCGGCCGCTCGAGCTGCCGCGGGATGAGCTGCGGCGGCAGGTTGAAAAACGGAGCCAGCGACGGCTTCAGCAGCGCGGCCGGCGATCCTTGCAGCCCCGGCAGCACCGCATTTGGCGATGCGACAACAAGTCCGGTCGCGCCACCAGGCGGCATTGGCACCGTCAGCAGCGTGGCCGGCGTCGACCTGGTCGAATCCTGCAGCAGCCGCTGCTGGTCGATCGATCCCGGCGGCGTCAGCTTGCCCACCGGCGCGCCAGCGTCTGCCGTCAACGCCTTGGGAACTCCGAACGACGCGGCCTGTACCGCCGGCGGCAAGCCTATCGCTGCGCCAGGCGCATTGACGACCGGCGGCGCCGCGGCGACCGCCGCCAGCAGCACGCTGGGCGACGACCTAGCCGTGTCCGCTACGGCCGCCGGCAGCGCCGGCAGCACCGTCGGCGCCACCACGAAGGGCGGCGCGGGAACCGCAGAGCCCAGCAGCACCGTTGGCGACGACTGCGCGGTGCCTGCGCCGAGCCTCGGCTGATCCAGCGCGCCCGGTAGCAGCCGGCCGCCTGCGGGCTGTTTGACTTCGGCCAGCAGCGTCTTCGGCGTGCTCTGCTGCGCAGCCGCGCCCAGAACACCTAGCTGCACCGGTGGTTGCGGCTGAATGCGGAACGGTTGCGCTACGTCAACCGTTAGGGTCTTCGGCGTGCCCCTGCTTGTGTCGGTGAGACCGCGTCCTTGGGCGGCTGCTGGGTGTTGAACCTGAAGGCTATTGCTGTGCGCAGCACTGAGCGGCAGGCCAAGCGCGACAACAGCGAAAAGTGTGGCCGCCCGGGCCGGCACCCACGCGCCGGGCCCGCTTGGCCAGCCGCCGGGGAAAGCGTTTGCCGAACCTGGGCCGGGCGGGCTTTCACCGTCCAGCAGGATCGACACGGCCTATTTCCCGGCGCGGTCGATCAGACCAGTTCGTAGATGATGTGGCCGGAGGTCTTGCCGGTGCCGGCACGCGAGGACAGCGACACTTCGCCCAGCGGCGCGGTGTTGCCGATGACGGTGATTTCCTCGCCGTAGCGTGCCTGCCAGCGAGCGATGCCGCCGTAGGTGTTCAGCGACAGGTCCAGCAGGTAGCCGCTCGACGAGCGCTGCGGGAACGTGGTCGCGGCGGTCGAGCCGAACGACGCAAGGGTGCCGGGCGCGGTGGCACTGGCGTCCAGCAGGTTGTTCTGGCCGACGGACAGCGCGCCGACCGAGATCGTCGAATTGCGCGCCAGCACCATCGAGGTGGGCGTCGACGCAGTGTCCTCGCCGCCGATGTACACCTCGTTGATCTTGGCCTGCTGCGTGGCAGCGCCAGCTCGCAAGAAACCCGGCGCCTGGCCGGCGACGAAGGCGGTGGTGTCGGCAACCGCCGCGGCGGTGATGGTTGCCCAGGAGGCGGAATAGCGAGCCATGGTGATGCCCTTTGAGTGAGGTGATGGGTTACGGCAGGATCAGAGAGGTCTCGGCGCGCGCCTGCCGTTCGGCCGCTGCCATCAGTTCGTCGGCCTGCTGCATGACGGTGCGGCACGGGCCGCCTGCCACGCGCTGCGCTGCGCAGCTGTCGCAGATGTGGTGCGAACAGCCGCGGCACTTGTAGCGCTCGCGGGTTCGCGCCGGGTTCATCACCACCACGCCGCTGCAGTGCGTGCAGGTGTAGGTGTCGGCCTCGAAGATGCGCGGCAGACCGGCCGGCACGTCGTCGCAATTGCGGTGATCCAGCAACAGATAGCCGCCGCCAGAGGGTTGCGTCTTGATGAGGCTCACGGCTTCAATCCTCCGAACTGCTCAGCGGCTCTTTGGCGGGTTTCGCGGCCACGCTGTTGGGCGGCGGATCGTCGGCCTTGATGCGCGCCAGCTCGGCCTCGGTGTCTTCGATGTCGTAGTCGCTGGCCAGGGATTTGACCGACGTCTCTTGAGACAGCAGGCCAGCGCCGCGCAGCACGTCCAGCGTCATCGCCTGGGTCTGCTGGTCGGCGTAGGTCGGCGCGAACCACTTGGGCCACTTCAGCGCCAGGTCCTCGTCGGCGTTGAGCTTGCC
>CAIWPS010000682.1 GCA_903914615.1 uncultured beta proteobacterium
GGTGCAGCGGTGTCTCGTCGGCGATGAACAGGAAGGCGGGCCGGCCGCTGGAGCCATTGCCCAGCGTCACCGCGGTGTAGCCGGGGGCGCAGCACGTGTCGGCCTCGGCCAGCTTGAAGTGCTGGTCCTCGACCTGCACCGTGGCGCCGCCTTCGATGAGGTGGAAGACCGTGGCCGGGCTGCGCACCGGCAGCTTCAGGGTCTGGCCGGGGCGCAGCATCAGGGCGTAGAAGCCGAGGATGTTCTCGGCGTGGCCGCCGGTCTCGGGGTTGGTGTAGGTGACCTGCACGGCTTCGAGCCCGGGCCGGTCGGCGCCGAGCGACTCCAGCGCCGCGCGGGCATCGGCCCAGGGGTAGCGGAGCATCGGGTAGGCGGGGCTCGCGCGCTCGAAGACCGGGGTCGGCACGACGCCGCCCCGCGCATAGGCGCGCTCGCCATGCTGCGGCCTGACGGCCTGGCGGGCACCGTCGACGTGGTAGCTGGCCTCCATGTAGTGCACCAGCGGCAGGTCCAGCACGTCGAGCCAGACCACGGGTTCGGTGCCGTCGTGGCCATGCTCGTGCCACAGGCCGGTGGGCGTGAGGATGAGGTCGCCGTGGTGCATGGGGCACTTCTCGCCGTCGACCGTGCTCCAGGCGCCCTCGCCTTCGACGACCATGCGCACGGCATTCGGCGTGTGGCGGTGGGCCGGCGCCCATTCGCCGGGCAGCAGCAGCTGCATGCCCAGGTACATCGCGGCGCTGGCCTGCATCTTCTCCAGGCCGTGGCCCGGGTTGGCCAGCACCAGCACGCGGCGCTCGGCCTTCTCGATGGGCGTCAGCTCGCCGGCCTGCAGCAGCAGCGGCCGCAGCGCTTCGTAGGACCAGCGGGTGGCACGGGTGCGCGGCTGCGGCTTGCCCGGCGGCAGCACCGCGCGCAGGCTGGGCCACAGCGGCACCAGGTTCTGTCGGGTCAGCGCCTCGCGGTAAGCCGCCGGCAGGTCTTCGAGTCGCCCGAGTTCGTTCATGGGGATCTCCGTTCAGGCCGCGAGGCAGGCTTCGACGGTCCAGCCGTACAGCCACTCCATGGCGTCGTAGAAGCGCTCCTGCGAACGACCCTTCCACAGGTCGTTGCGCACCAGGCGCTCGACGCCCCTGGCGTGGAAGATGCGCCCCATCTCGCGGGCCGACAGCACGATGCGCGCGGTGCGGGCGATGCGCGAACGCTGGTAGTGCGCGAAGGCGCGTTCAAAGTCGTTGTCATGGACGCGCAGGGCTTCGCCCAGCGTCACCGCGTCTTCGAGCGCCATGCAGGCGCCCTGCGCGAGGTACTGCAGCGTCGGGTGCGCGGCGTCGCCCAGCAGCGTGGCGCGGCCGAAGGTCCATTGGCCGATCGGCTCGCGGTCGGCGGTGGCCCAGCGCTTCCAGTCCTTGGGCAGGTCGATGAGCTGGCGGGCCTTGGCGCAGATGCCCTCGAAGTAGCTCTGCACTTCCTCGCGGCTGCCCTCGCGCACGCTCCACTCCTCCTTGTCGCGGCTGTGGAAGGTGACGACCACGTTGTACTGCTCGCCGCCGCGCAGCGGGTAGTGCACGAGGTGGCAGTTGGGGCCGACCCAGATGCTCGCGGCGTTCCACTGCAGGTCGACGGGGAAGTCCTTCTTCTCGATCACCGCGCGGTAGACGACGTGGCCCGAGACCCGCGCCTCGTCGCCCACGTACTGGCGGCGCACGGCCGACTTGACGCCGTCGGCGCCGATCAAGGCGCAGCCGCGGTGGATGCCGCCCCTGGTGTCGTGCACGGTCACGCCTTGCTCGTCCTGGTCGACCCGCTGCACGGTCGTCGAGGTCTGCACCTGGATGCGGTCGGACGCCTGCGCACCTTCCAGCAGCGACATGTGGACGTCGGCGCGGTGGATCACCGCGTAGGGGTTGCCGAAGCGCTGGCGGAAGGCCTCACCCGTGGGGATGCGGCCGACCAGCGTCTCGTCGAGCGCGTCGTGCATCACCATCTCGTCGGTGTAGACGGCGCGGCCGCGCGCCTGCGGGCCGATGCCCAGCGCATCGAAGGCGGCGAAGGCGTTGGGGCCGAGCTGGATGCCGGCGCCGATCTCGCCGAGTTGCGGCGCCTGTTCCAGCACCTTCACCGAAAGGCCGCGGCGCGTCAACGCCAGCGCGGCAGCCAGGCCGCCGATCCCACCACCGGCCACCAGCACGGGCAGGCCTGCCTGCGAAGCGTTCATGGGTCGTCCCTTGTTGAACGTGTACTGATCGTCAGTACACTAAGCATCAGTGTAGTGATAAGATGAAGCACAGTTCCTGGTACAAACCCTTGAAGCGAGCCATCGGCGATGAAACGCGCGTCAGCCCCCATCGACCTGGACGAACTGCCCGGCCACTGCATCCGCCGCCTGCACCAGATTGCCGTGGCCATCTTCCTGCAGGAGACCGAGGCGCATGGCCTGACGCCGGTGCAATTCGCGGCGCTGAGCAAGGTGGGCCTGACGCCGGGCGTGGACCAGCGCACGCTCGCGGGTTCGATCGGGCTCGACACGTCCACGATCGCCGGCGTCATCGACAGGCTGGAGGCGCGCGGCCTGATGCAGCGCAATGCCTCCCCCGACGATCGCCGCGTGCGGCTCCTGAGCCTGAGCACCGAAGGTCAGAAGCTGCTGCAGGCCATCGAGCCCGACATGCTGAAGGCCCAGCAACGCATCCTGAAGCCACTGCCTGCCGCTGAGCGCGACGCCTTCATGCGCATGTTGCGCAAACTGGTGCAAGCCAACAACGAGATGAGCCGGGCGCCCAGCGAGGTTTGATGCCTGCCGGGGCTTGCATGCGATGGCCAAGGGCGCAGACGTAGCGCCGATGCGCAGACCGCCTGACGCGCTCAGGCCGGCACTTCGACGCCGCCGACCCGGGCTTTCCGGGCTTGCAGGCCGGTGAACGCGAAGTCCACCTCGGGCGCCAGCCCACTGACGATGCGCGCGATGCTCTTGCCCGATCCGCAGGAGTGGGTCCAGCCCAGCGTGCCGTGGCCGGTGTTCAGGTACAGATTGGCGATCTTCGAGCGACCGATGATGGGCACGTTCGAAGGCGTGGCCGGCCGCAGGCCGGTCCAGAACTGGGCCTGCTCGGCATCGCCCGCACCGGGAAAGAGCTCCTCGGTGCGGCGCACGATGGCCTCGCAGCGCACGCGGTTCAGGTCGCGGTCGTAGCCGTTCAGCTCGGCCGTACCGGCGATGCGCAGGCGGTCGCCCAGCCTGGAGAACACGAGCTTGTACTCATCGTCGGTCAGCGACACCTGGTGCGCCATCGAGGCATCCTTCACCGGCATCGTCACCGAGTAGCCCTTGGCCGGGTAGATCGGCAGACGAATCCCGAGAGGCGCGGCCACCAGCGGGCTCAGGCTGCCCATCGCCAGCACGTAGGCATCGCCGCGCACGCGCTGGAAGCGGCCTTCGGCATCGGTGGCTTCGACGTGGTCGATCCGGCCGCCGGCCTCGCGCAAGGCGGTCACGGTGTGGCTCATCAGGAACTGCACGCCGTCGGCACGGCAGCGCGCGACGAGCTCACGCGCGAAGCGGTTGGCATCGCCCGACTCGTCCTCGGCGGTGTAGGTCGCGCCGGCCAGCTGCGGCCGGATGTGGCGCAGCGCCGGCTCGAGCCTGACGGCCTCGTCGGCCGAGATCACGCGCCGGTCGCAGCCCAGTTCGCGCATCTGGGCCGCCGGCCCTTCGGCGCCGTCGAACTCCTTCTGGCTCGTGTAGAAGTGCAGGATGCCCTGGGTGCGCTGGTCGTACTTGATGCCGATGTCGCGGCGCAGCGCCTGCAGCATGTCGCGGCTGTAGGTGCCCAGGCGCACGATCTGCCCGATGTTGTGGCGCGTGCGCGCCGGCGTGCATTCGCGCAGGAACTGCAGGCCCCAGAGCCACTGCCGCATGTCGGCGCGGATGCGGAACAGCAGCGGCGCGTCTTCCTTGCCCAGCCACTTCAGCACCTTCAGCGGTGCGCTCGGGTTGGCCCAGGGCTCGGCGTGGCTGACCGAGATCTGGCCGCCGTTGGCGAAGCTGGTCTCGGCGGCGGGCGTGGCCTGGCGGTCGATCACGCAGACGTCGTGACCCTGCTGGCGCAGGAAGTAGGCGGAAGTGACGCCGAGCAGGCCGGCGCCGAGGACGATGACTTTCATGGAGAACTCCGAATGGACATGGCCCGCAGGGCACGCGCCCCGCGAGTTGCCGCTCCCCCTGTCCTTGGTACCTGAGAGATTCGGCCGCGGTCTTCGACCGGGGCCTTGCTCCTTCGGTGCGTCACGGTGGTGACGGCTCTCCAGACGGCGATGGTGGTGTGCAGTACGGGACCTGAGCGTTCATGGGAGATTGCGCCTTCGGTGGCCGGACGGTTGGGTCCGGCACTCTCCTGCGGTGACTGGCGGTGGTGATGGAGCTCAGTCCTCCAAGGCGCGGTCGCGGCTTTCCGGCATGGCCAGCATGGCCAGGGCGGTGACGACGCTGGCACCGGCCACGTACCAGGCGGGCGCCGCCGGGTTGCCCGTGGCGCCGATGAGCCAGGTGATGACCAGCTGCGTCGTGCCGCCGAACAGCGAGACACCGATGGCATAGGCGATCGACATGCCCGTGGCGCGGATGCCGCGCGGCAGCAGCTCCGGAATGGCGACCAGGGACGCGGCGCCGCTGACGGCGGTGAGCGCGGCCAGGAAGCCCGAGACCGCGAACAGGGTGATGGCCGTGGGATTCGCCACCAGCAGCATGAAGGCGGGCACGGTCAGCACCGCGGCCGCCACGCGCGGCCAGAACATGGTCGGCTTGCGGCCGTAGCGGTCGCAGAGCCAGCCACCGAGCAGCGCGAAGGCCAGCGTGCACAGGCCGCCGACGACGGTGGCGCCCATCGCCAGGACTGGCGACATCTTCAGCGTCGTGATGGCGTAGGTGGTCATGAAGTTGCCGACGTAGGTGGACACCGTGCCACCGATGACGACGAGCACCGCCAGGCCGATCAGGCCGCGCTTGCGCTTGAGGCCGACCACGCCGCTGTTGATGGCCTGCGCCGGGGCGGCATGCAGGGTCTCGGGCATGCTGTGGCGCAGGTACAGCGCCAGCGGCACCAGCAGCAGCCCGACCAGGAACGGCACGCGCCAGCCCCAGGCCAGCATCTCCGCCGGTGAGAGGCTGCTCGTGAGCAGCAGCCCGAACCCACCTGCCACCAGACCGGCGGCACCCTGGCTGGCCAGTTGCCAGCTGGCATACAGACCGCGACGGGCGGCAGGCGCCGATTCGATCAGGAAGGCGCTGGACGGACCGACCTCGCCACCCAGTGCCAGGCCCTGGATCAGGCGGCACAGGACGACGATGATCGGCGCGGCCAGGCCGATGCGCTCGAAGGACGGCGTCAGCGCCAGACCGAGGGTGCCGATCGTGATCAGTGCGATGGTCAGCAGCATCGCCGGGCGCCGTCCCGCGCGGTCGGCGAAGGCGCCGATCAGCACCCCGCCGACGGGCCGCGCGAAGAAGCCGACACCGAACACCGCCACCGACAGCAGCAGGCTGCCCAGTGGCGTCGAGGCCGGAAAGAAGGTCTTGCCGATGTACACGGCGAAGAAGGCGTAGGTGACGAAGTCGTAGAACTCGAGCGCGTTGCCGGCCACCGTCGCGGCCACCACGCGCTTGGGAACACCTGCCGTGCGGGGCACGCTCGGTCGGGAGCTTGCCGCATGGTGGGGCGCGATCGGCAGGGGATGGGAGACAGACGGGTTCATGGCAGTTCTCGCTGGATGGGCGCAAGGCCCTTGCTGCGCAAACGAGGTGGGCGCCACGACCGCAGCAGCCGTGGCGACGAGGGACGGAGGAGCGGTCAGTCGGCGAGGAATCGCCTGGCGAGCAGCACCCAGTACGCGGCGCCGATCGCGATGTTGTCGTCGTTGAAGTCGTAGCCGGGGTTGTGGACCATGCAGGCGCCGGCGCTGTCGCCGTCGCCATTGCCGATCAGCAGGTAGCTGCCCGGCACACGCTGCAACATGAAGGCGAAGTCCTCGCTGCCCGACAGGGCCGGCCCTTGCAGGGTCACGCCGCCGGCGCCGCGCAGGGCCAGGCCGACGTCGCGGGCGAAGGCCGTCTGCTCGGGCGCGTTGACCAGCACCGCGTAGCCGGCGCGCCAGTCGATGCGCGCCTCGACGCCGAAGCTGGCGGCCTGCGCGACCACCAGGGCCTTGATGCGGCGCTCCAGCGCGACGCGAACGTCGTGGTCCAGCGCCCGCACGCTCAGTTCGAGCGTCGCGGTGGCCGGGATCACGTTGTTCGCCTGGCCTGCGTGCAAGGCGCCCACGGTCACGACCGCCATCGACTGCGGGTCGACGTTGCGCGAGACGATGGTCTGCAGCGCCATCACGATGCTGGACGCCGCGACGATGGGGTCGGCCGCCTTGTGCGGCATGGCGCCGTGGCCGCCGATGCCCGTCAGCGTGATGCTGGCGTAGTCGCTCGAGGCCATCGCCGCACCCTCGCGGAACACCAGGTGCCCCTGCGGCACGCCGGGCATGTTGTGCATGGCGAAGACCGCATCGCAGGGGTAGCGTTCGAAGAGGCCGTCTTCGATCATGCGCAGTGCGCCACCCCCTCCTTCCTCGGCCGGCTGGAAGACCAGCTGCAAGGTGCCGCTGAAGCCGCCTTCCTCCGCCAGGTGCCTTGCAGCGGCCAGCAGCATCGCCGTGTGGCCGTCATGGCCGCAGGCATGCATCAGGCCGGGTCGGCGGCTGGCCCATGCGGCGCCGGTGGCTTCGGCGATCGGCAGCGCGTCCATGTCGGCCCGCAGGCCGAGCCGCCGCCTGCCGCTGCCGCGGATCAGACGCCCGACGACGCCCGTGCCGCCCACGCCGCGTTCGACGGCGTAGCCCCAGGACGCGAGCTTGCCGGCGACCAGGGCGGCGGTGCGGTGTTCCTCGAACGCCAGTTCAGGCTCGCTGTGGATTTCGCGACGCAGGCGGACGAACTCGCCGACGCGCGACATCAAGGCCTGGCGCAGGTAGGCCGGCTCGGCAAGCCGCTCGTCTTGCCTGTCCTGCGCTTCAGCCGTGGCGGACTCGAACATCGTGGGCACTCCAGGGGCGCCAGCTCGATCGACCCAGCGCATGGCTGCAATGTAGGAGTCGCCAGGACTGACGTCCAATGCATTGTTCGCCACGCTATGATGAGTCCAAGGCATGCAATGCACTGGTTTCCACCATGACCCTGGTTCAGCTTCGCCACCTCATCTCCCTGGCCCAGAGCGGCTCCTTCACGCGGTCCGCAGAAGCGCTGTTTCTCACCCAGCCTGCCTTGAGCCGCAGCATCCGGGCGCTGGAAGACGAACTCGGCCAGCCGCTGTTCGACCGCGTGGGCAAGCGCAGCGTGCTGACGCCCTTCGGTGCCGATGCCTTGCAGCGCGCGAGGCAGCTGGTCTTCGAAGCCGATGAACTGGCGGCCAGCGGGCAGCAGATGCGGGAAGGCCGCTCGGGCACGGTCCGCATCGGACTGGGATCGGGGCCGGGAGCGATGCTGATGACACCGCTGCTGAAGACCATGGCGAAGTCGCATCCGACGATCCACGTCGAGATCGCGCGCGGCCCCACCGACGTGCTCACACGCCGGCTGCGCGAACGCGAGCTCGATGCGCTGGTCGTGGACGCGCGCTCGCTGTCACCCGCGCCCGACCTGCGGGTGGCCAGTCTCGTCGAGATGCGCGGCGCCTTCATGGTGCGCGAAGGGCACCCGCTGACCCGCTGGAAAGGCGCACTGCGCTTCGACGCCCTGCGCCAGTTCCCGATCGCATCGACGCCACTCAGCGACGAAGTGGCGCGCACGCTGGTCGAGCGCTACGGGCCCGCGGCCCACCCGACCGAGTGCGTCACCCTGCGCTGCGAGGAAATTCCCAGCCTGGTCGAGGTGGTCCGGCACAGCGACGCGGTGCTGATCGCGATACGCGCCGCCGCGCCCGACCTGGTGGAACTGGTGCTGAAGCCCGCCATGAACGCCAC
Source organism: uncultured beta proteobacterium (assembly GCA_903914615.1). Classification (GTDB taxonomy): domain Bacteria; phylum Pseudomonadota; class Gammaproteobacteria; order Burkholderiales; family Burkholderiaceae_C; genus Rubrivivax. The sequence continues at coordinate 8,005 of CAIWPS010000682.1, forward strand.
GGCGCGCTTCGGCATCGTCACGCTGGCCCGCAGGGCCGAACCGCCTGCCTTGCCGATCGTCCGGAAGCTGGTGGCGGGACTGATGGGCGAATAGCGTCGCGCAGGGATCGGCGGCGGGTTCAGGCCAGCGCGGCGCGCACGAAGTCCAGCCGGTCCTGGCCGAAGTGCATCTGCTCGCCGACGAAGCAGGTGGGCGCGCCGAAGACGCCGCGCGCCACCGCCTCATCGGTCTCGGCGACGAGCCGGGCCTTGACCTCGGCATCGCCGACCAGGGCCATGAACTCGGTCGCCGACATGCCGATGCCTTCGACCACCGCCGCCACCTCGGCCGCGTCGCCCAGGTTGCGCGGCTGCACCCACATCGCATGGAACACCGCGTCGGTGTAGCGCGCGAAAAGCTCGGGCCGGCGCAGCTGCAGGCCGGCGGCGCCGCGCATCAGCGTCAGGGTGTTGATCGGGAAATGCGGGTTGAAGGCGAAGGGCACGCCCCAGTGCGCCGCCCAGCGCACCAGGTCCTGCCCCATCCAGCGGCCCTTGGCCGGCACGCTCACCGGGCTGGCGTTGCCGGTGGCCTTGAAGACGCCGCCCAGCAGCATGGGCCGGTAGTGCAGCACCGCGCCGGTCTCGGCGGCGATGCGCGGCAGCTGGGTGTGCGCCAGGTAGGTGGTGGGGCTGCCGAAGTCGAACCAGAAATCGATCGTCTTGCCGCTCATGTCGATGTCTCCTCGTTCACCAGGTTTCCAGCCACGGCCGCAGGTCGAGCTCGTGGGTCCAGGCGCTGCGCGGCTGGGCGTGCAGGTGCCAGTAGTTGTCGGCGATGTGCTCGGGGTCGAGGATGCCGGCGCGGTCCTTCAGCGCATAGCGCTCGGGGAAGTTCTGGGCGATGAAGGCGGTGTCGATGGCACCGTCGATGACGATGTGCGCGACGTGGATGCCCTGCGGCCCGAGCTCGCGCGCCAGGCTCTGCGCCAGCGCGCGCAGCGCATGCTTGGCGCCGGCGAAGGCGGCAAAGCCCGCACCGCCGCGCAGGCTGGCGGTGGCGCCGGTGAACAGGATGGTGCCGCGGCCGCGCGGCAGCATGGCGCGGGCGACCTCGCGGCCCATCAGGAAGCCGGCCAGCGCGCCCATCTCCCAGACCTTGCGGTAGACGCGCTCGGTGGTGTCGGTGACGGCAAAGCGCACGTTGGCGCCGATGTTGAACACCGCCACCTCGATGGGCGCGACCTCGCGCTCGATCTGCGCCACCATCGCCGTCACTGCGGCCTCGTCGCGGGCGTCGGAGCCGAAGGCGCGCGCCTGGCCGCCCTCGGCCTCGATGCGCTGCACCAGCGGCGCCAGCTTGTCGGCGCTGCGCCGCATGACACAGGCGATGTAACCCTCGCGGGCGAAGCGGCGCGCGATGGCGCCGCCGGTGGCGTCGCCGGCGCCGACGACCAGCGCGGCCTTGGGAGCGGACATGGCTTGTCTCCAGCAGGCCGATCGACGCGGCCTGGGATCGGGATCGTAGCCCCGCGCGCAAGCGCTACAGTCCGGCGGCAGCCCGGATGTTCCCGGAGGCCCCGGCGAGGTGCAGCGATGACCAGGAAGACGAGTGAAGGCCTGCCCGCCCTGGCGCGCGCCGGCCTGCGGGCCCTGCATCTGGCGCTGCTGGCTTGCGCCTGCCTGGCCCACGCCGCCGACGAGAACGCCGGCAACCACCGTCCCGTGCAGGCCGTGGGCGACCAGCGCCTGGCCGTGCGCTCGCTGTCGGGCCAGGGCCAGCTGGCGCTGTACGCCTCGCGCCGGCTGGACAGCAACGAGGTGCTGGACGACGTCGACCGCGCCGTGCTGGTCTTTCACGGCCGCCTGCGCGACGCCGAGGTCTATTGGCGCTCGGCGCAGAAGGCGGCGCAGGCCGCAGGGTCGGCCGCGGCGCACACGCTGCTGGTGGTGCCGCAGTTCCTGGCCGAGCGCGACGTCGTCGCCCACGGTCTGGCGCCGGAGACCCTGCGCTGGAGCCTGGAAGGCTGGATGGGCGGCGACACCGCGCTGGCGCCGGCGCCGGTGAGCTCCTTCGAGGCCATCGACGCGGTGCTGGCCGTGCTGGCCGACCGCCGGCGCTTTCCGAAGCTCACGCAGGTGGTGGTGGCAGGCCATTCCGGTGGCGGCCAGGTGGTGCAGCGCTACGCCGTCGTCGGCCAGGGCGAGGCGGCGCTGGCGGCACGGGGGGTGAAGGTGCGCTACGTCGTTGCCAACCCATCGTCCTACCTTTACTTCAGCCCCGACCGGCCGCGCAGCGACGGCAGCTTCGGCGACGCCGCGGCCTGCGCCGGCTTCAACCAGTGGAAGTACGGCTGGGCCGACGCGCCGGCCTATGCCCAGCAGCTGGCCGCGGCGGACTACGAAAGCCGCTATGTGAAGCGCGACGTCACCTACCTGCTGGGCGGCAACGACGTCGACCCGCACCACCCGGCACTGGACCGCAGCTGCGCCGCCGAGGCCCAGGGGCCCTTCCGCCTGGCGCGTGGCCGCAGCTACTTCGACTACCTGCGCCAGCGCCACCCCGACCTGGCGCAGACCCAGCATGTCGTGCCCGGCGTCGGCCACGACGGCGACCGCATGCTGGGGTCGGCCTGCGGGCGCGCCGCGCTGTTCGACGACCCGCAGGGCCGCGCCGGCTGCGACGCGAAGTAGCGGCTGCCGCCTCAGGGCGGCAGTGGCCGCATCGTGTATCGCAGCTCGCCACCACGCAAGAGCGCCGCATGCGCGAGCGCCCGCGGGTCGACGGCGCGGCCCGCCAGCGTCGCGCGCTCGGCGTAGGGCCGTGACGACGCGAATCCTTGGGCGACGATGCGCAGCACGCGCCCGCCCGGCAAGGCGATCCAGGCGCCGCGCAACTGCGGCGCCCCCAGCGCGTAGTCGGCGCTGGCAGGCACCACGGGGTACAAGCCCAGTGTCGACATCACCAGCCAGGCGCTCATCTGGCCGCAGTCGTCGTTGCCGATGATGCCGTCGGGCCGGTCGGCGTAGAAGTCGCGCACGATGCGCCGGACGAGCGCATGGCCCTTCCACGGTGACGCCGTCCAGGCATAGAGGTAGGCGATGTGGTGGCTGGGCTCGTTGCCGTGGGCGTACTGGCCGA
>CAIWPS010000683.1 GCA_903914615.1 uncultured beta proteobacterium
ACGGTCGGCGTTCTCCAGCGGCGGCCGCACGGCCTCGCCGGGCTGCTTGAGGATCTCCACGCAGCGCAGCGCCGGGTCGGTGCAGGCCGGCACTTCGACATGGTCGAGCACGCCGGCCCGGTCGGCGACGATCCAGCGCAGCACCGCCACCTGCGGCCGTGAGCTCGCCGCAGCGCCCGTCCGCCCCAGGTGCAGCGCGATGAGCTCGTCGTGCAGCGACCGCGACCGCGCCATGCCCACCAGGCGCGGAATCTTGGCGCCCACCAGTCGCGGGTTGATCTCCACCAGCTGCGGCCCGTCGTCGCCGAGCATGAGCTCGACATGCGCGGCGCCGCAGTCGAAGCCGACGGCGTCCAGCGCCGCGAAGACGTAGCGCTCGACCGCCCCGTGCGCCGCGCCGAGCAGGCCTGCGCCGGGCACGAAGGTGCTGCCGCGCAGCGCGAACGAGGGCGGCTCGAAGACCGACTTCTCGTGCACGCCCAGCAGGCTGTGGCGGCCTTCGTGCGTCAGCGTGTCGCAGGCCAGCAGGCGCCCGTGCAGCCGGCGCTCGACGAGCAGGCGGTCGTTGGCGCGCACGCCCAGGCCGTAGTCGGCGCGGCAGGGCAGCAGGTCGTGGAGCGGGCTCAGCAGCGGGTCGAGGTCGCTCTCGTCCTGCAGCAGCACGATGTTCTGTGAGCCGTAGCCGTCGGCGGGCTTGATGATCAGCGGCAGGCCCAGCGCGGCCACCGCCTGCTGCAGCCCGGCGTTGCTGGTGGCCAGGGCGAAGTCAGGCTGCGCCAGCCCGGCCCGGCGCAGGCACTGCCGCACGCTGAACTTGTCGCGCAGCAGCGCCGCGCTGGCCGGGTTCAGGAAGCGCAGGTCCAGCCGCTGCGCCAGGCGCGCCGCCTCGGTCAGGCGGATGTCGATGAGGCACAGCACGGCGTCCACCGGCAGCAAAGCGTGCAGGGCGAGCACGCGCGCCTGCACCTCGTCATAGGCGAAGCCGGGCACCTCGATGAACTCGCAGGCCGCGGCCAGCGTGCGCCACACCGCGGCCTGGCGGCGGTACAACGCCAGGTCGGCGCACAGCAGCGTGCAGCGGTCGCCGCGGGCCAGCGCCGCGCGCACGACGTCGGTGTCGTTGCCGCCGGGCAGCTCGACGATCAGCAGGTGCGCCATCGCCGCGGCTCACCCGGCCGGCGGCTGCCGCTGCGTCGGCATCGCGGTCAGGCCTGGACGTTGAGCAGCGAGCCCGCGCCCGAGGCGGTGCTGGTGCCGGTGCTGGCGGTGACAGGCATGGGCTGCGGCTGGCCATGGCGGCCGTGGTGGCCATGGTGGCCCTGGCTCTGGCCGCTGCGCTCGGCCTGCCAGGCCTGCGCCGCCTGCTGCGCGGCGGCGAGATCGCCGTTCTGCAGCGCCTGGCCGATCTGCGCCAGCGGGCTGCTGGCCTGCGTCGCCGTGCTGCCGGTGGTCGCGGTCGTCGAGGCAGCCGAGGTGCTGGCCGTGCTGCCGCCGGTGAGGGTGGCGTAGGCCGTCTGTGCCGCGCTGAGGTCGCCGGACTGCAGCGCGGCCATCAGGTTCTTGACGTTCTGCTGGCGTGACTGCCACTGCGAGGCGCCGGTCGCCTGGGTGGCGGTGGCGGAAGTGCTGCTGCTGATGCGCATGCCCATGGTTGCTCCGATC
>CAIWPS010000684.1 GCA_903914615.1 uncultured beta proteobacterium
CGCGCACAACGGCTTCATCACCGGCGTCTTCCGCCTCATGAGCGAGGTGCGCTCGCAGGGCGAATGGGGCGTGCTGAAGCGCCGCAGCGCCACGCCCGAGCGGCGGCTGGAATACCAGCAGGAACACCGTGCCCTGGTGGCAGCGCTGAAGGACCGTGACGCCGAGCGTGCCCGCGCGTTGTGCCTGGCGCACCTGGTGCACGTGCGCGTCAACATGCTGGGCTACTGAGGCCCGGCCGGCCTTGCGCTAGAGTCGCGTCAACGTTCGGCCAATTCCAACCAAAATGATCCAAAACGCCACAACGCTGGTTCACGGCATGACGCGTCGCGGCGCGCTCGCCGCCTGCCTGGCCCCGCTGGCCGTGCTGGCCCAGGACCGATCGGGCCGCCCCGTCCGCATCATCGTGCCCTTCGCGGCAGGTGGCTCGGCCGACGTCTTCGGGCGCTTCCTGGCGCAGCGGCTGCAGGACAGCACGGGCCAGACCTTCATCGTCGACGACCGGCCCGGGGCGGGCGCCGTGATCGGCACCGACGCGGCGGCGAAGGCGCCGGCCGACGGCCAGACGCTGCTGCTGATGAGCAACACGCACACCGTCAACGAGTCGCTGATCCCGAACAAACCCTTTGCGCTGATGCGCGACTTCGTGCCCGTCGCGCCCATCAATGCCTCCGACCTCGTGCTTGTCGTCAAGGCCGATCTGCCGGCGCGCACGCTGGCCGATCTCATCAAGGCGGCCAGGGGCAGGCCGGGCGCGCTGTCGTACGCCTCGTCGGGCCCCGGCACGCCTTACCACATGGCCGGCGAGCTGTTCAAGGCGATGGCCGGCATCGACATCCTTCACGTGCCCTACAAGGGCAGCGCCGGCGCGCGCACCGACCTGCTCGGCGGCCACGTGGACATGATGTTCGACGCCATTCCGACCATGTCCGAACACATCCGCTCGGGCAAGGTGCGCGCGCTGGCCACCACGGGCCGTGCGCGATCGGCCGTGCTGCCCGACGTGCCGACGATGGCCGAGGCCGGCGTGCCCGGCTACGAGGCCACGATCTGGCTAGGACTGATGGCGCCCAGGGGCACGCCTGCCGCCGTGGTGCAGCGGTTGAATGCCGAGGTGGCCAGGATCACCGGCAACGCCGAGGTGCACCGCCTGTGGGCCGAGCAGGGCACGGCGCCGCTGACCATGGGCACCGCGGAGTTCACGCGCTACCTCAACGAGGACATCGCGAAGTGGGCGCACATCGTGAAGATCTCGGGCGCCAAGCCGGCGGACTAGCGGCGTGACGACGGCTGGATGAGGGCGTGAGCATGGAACTGCACATCAACGGGCAGACCTGCGAGGTCGCGGCGTCGGCGCAGGCGCGCCTGCTGGACGTGCTGCGCGACGACCTGGGCCTGAAGGGCACGCGATTCGGCTGCGGCGTCAACGCATGCGGCACCTGCCACGTGCTGCTGGACGGCCGCTCGGTGGCCGCCTGCGACACGCCGATGTGGGCGGTGCAGGGCCACGCGCTGACGACGGTCGAAGGCCTGCCCGCGGCGCTGCGCGAGGCCTTCGTCGCCGAGCAGGCGGGGCAGTGCGGCTACTGCAGCTCGGGCATGCTCGTCGCCGCCGCAGCGCTGCTGCGCCGGTCGCCGCGGCCCACCGAGGCCGAGGTGCGGCAGGCCCTGGACGGCCACCTGTGCCGCTGCGGCGCCCACCCACGCATCGTGCGCGCGGTGCTGCGCGCCGCGGCCGCGTGAAGCCCGAGGTCGAGTTCGCCGCCGGCGGCCGCGTGCGCGTGCGCACCGGCAAGGTCGAGCTGGGGCAGGGACTGCACCTGGCGCTGGCGCAGATCGCGGCCGACGCGCTGGGCGTGGCGGTGGACGCGGTGGACATGCTGCCGGTGGACACCGACGACAGCCCCGACCAGGGCGTGACCTCGGGTAGCCTGTCGGTGCAGGACGCCGGCCGCGCGCTGCGCGACGCCTGTGCCGCGCTGCAGTCGGGCGCGGCCAGGCACCGGGCCGTCGGTCGCTCGCTGCCGCGGCCCGACCTGGCCGCTAAGTTTGCAGGCCAGCCGGCCTTCATCCACGACCTCGAGCCGGCCGGCCTGCTGCACGGCCGCGTGCTGCACCCGCCGCGGCCGCAGGCCGAGCTGCTGGCGGTGGATGCGCGGGCGCTGGCCGCCGTGGCCGCGCTGCCGGGCGTGCGGCAGGTGCTGCGCGATGGCCGGCTGAGCGGCGTCGTGGCCGGCACTTCGGCGCAGGCCGACGCCGCGCTGGCGGCGCTGGCCTCGTCGCTGCGCTGGTCCGTGCCCGAGCCGCCGGCCGAGGGGGCCCAGGACTTGCAGCGCCTGCCCGCCGCCACCCGCGTCGTGCTCGAACGGGGCGTGGCACCGGCGGCCGCGCGCACGCTGCGCGCCCGCTACACCAAGCCCTGGCTGGCCCATGCCTCCATCGCGCCTTCTTGCGCGCTGGCCTGCTGGCGGGGCGGTAGCCTGGTGGTGACGACGCACAGCCAGGGCATCTTCAACCTGCGCCGCGACCTCGCGCTGGCTTTCGGCATCGAGCCCGCCGCGGTGCGCGTCGAGCACGCCCAGGGCGCCGGCTGCTACGGCCACAACGGCGCCGACGACGTCGCCTACGACGCCGCCTGGCTGGCCCGCGCCGTGCCGGGCCGCCCGGTGCGCGCGCTGTGGAGCCGCGCCGACGAGCTGACACAGTCGCCGGCCGGCCCGGCGATGGTGATGGAGATCCAGGCCGACCTGGACGATGGCGGCGCCATCGCCGCCTGGCGCCACGAGCTCTGGAGCCCCGGCCACAGCCGCCGCCCGGGCCGCAGCGCCACGCCGGCCTTGCTCGGTGCCTGGCAGGTGGCGGCGGCGGCGCCGGCGCCGCCCTCCATCGACATGCCGCTGTCCGTGGGCGGCGGCGCCGAGCGCAATGCCGTGCCCGGCTACGACTTCGCCGCCGTGCAGGTGCGCTGCCACAGCGTGGCCACGCAGCGGCGCAGTTCCGCGCTGCGCTCGCTGGGCGCCTTTGCCAACGTGTTCGCGGCCGAGAGCTTCATCGACGAGATCGCCCACGCCACCGCTGCCGATCCGCTTGCGCTGCGCCGCCGCCACCTGCGGCACGACGCGCGCGCGCTGGCGGTGCTGGACGCCGCCGTGCAGCGCGCCGGCTGGGCCACGCGCCTTCGCGGCGAAGGCATCGGCCACGGCCTGGCCTGTGCGCGCTACAAGGGCAGCGGCGCCTGGTGCGCCGTGGTGGCCGAGGTCCATGCCGGCGAACGGCTGCGCGTGCGGCGCCTGTCCATCGCCGTCGATGTCGGCCTGGCCGTCAACCCCGACGGCGTCGTCAACCAGATCGAGGGCGGCGCCATCCAGGCCACCAGCTGGACGCTGCTGGAATCGGCGGCACCGGCGATGTCGGGCTGGGCCGACTACCTCATCCTGCGCTTCAGCGACGTGCCCGCCGTGGACGTGCTCGTTCTGCCCTCGCAGGAACCCTCGCTGGGCGCCGGCGAGGCCTCGATGGGCCCGACCGCCGCGGCCATCGCCAACGCCCTCTTCGACGCGCTGGGCGTGCGCGTGCGCGACCTGCCCCTGACCCCCGAGCGCATCATTGCCACGATGGAGAACGCATGACACCCCCCGCCACCCTGAACCTGCTGTGCGCCGGCGCCGCGCAGGGCCTCGTCAAGGCCCTGCAGGACCGCTTTCATGCAGAGACCGGCGCCGCGCTGCAGGCCCGCTTCGGCGCCGTCGGCGCGATGAAGGAAGCGCTGCTGGCCGGCGAGCCCTGCGACGTGATGGTGGTGACCGCGGCGATGGTCGATGCCCTCGCGGAGGAAGGCCTCCTGCGCGCCGACACGCGCGCCGCGCTGGGCCGCGTGCGCACCGGCGTGGCCGTGCGCGCCGACGACGCCGCGCCCGACGTTGCCACGCCCGAGGCCCTGCGGCACGCACTGCGCGCGGCCGATGCCGTCTTCTTCCCCGACGCCGAGCGTTCCACCGCCGGCATCCACTTCGCCGGCGTGCTGCGCCAGCTCGGCCTGTGGGACGAGCTGCAGGGCCGCCTGCGCACCTACCCCAACGGGGCCACCGCGATGCGCGAGCTGGCCGCCAGCACCGCGGCGCGGCCCATCGGCTGCACCCAGGTCACCGAGATCCGGTACACCGCCGGCATCAGGCTGGTGGCCGTTCTGCCATCGCAATTCGAGCTGGCCACGGTGTACACCGCGGCCGTTACTGCCACCGCCCGCGCCCCGGAGCTGGCCGCGCGTTTCGTTGCGCTGCTGGCCGGCGCAGAGGCCCTGCCGCTGCGCGCCGCCGGCGGCTTCGAGCCCTGAAGGAGACACCGCCATGCGCCGCCGCCACCTCATCGCCACGCTGCCCGCCGCATGGTTGGCCGCGCAGGCGCGCGCCGACACCTATCCGTCGCGGCCGCTGCGCTACATCGTGCCCGTGGCCGCGGGCGGCGGCAGCGATTTCGTCGGCCGCACGGTGTGCGAGCGCTGGGGCCGCCTGCTCAACCAGACCATCATCGTCGACAACATCGGCGGCGGTGGCGGCGCCATCGCCTGCCAGACCACGGCCAAGGCCGCACCCGACGGCTACACGCTGATGCAGGGCTACGTGGCCACGCTGGGCACCAGCCCGGCCACGCGCAGCAAGCTGCCCTATGACGCGGTCAAGGACTTCACGCCGGTGGGCATGATCGGCGGCACGCCCAACGTGCTGGTCGTGAACACGGCGCTGCCGGTGACCACGCTGGCAGAGTTCGTCGCCTACCTGCACAAGAACCCGGGCAAGGTCAGCTACGGTTCGGCCGGCCAGGGCTCGCTGACCCACCTGACGATGGAGCTCTTCAAGATGGCCGTCGGCGGCTTCATGGTGCACCTGCCCTACCGCGGCATCGCACCGGCGTTCAACGACCTGCTGGGCGGGCAGACGCAGGCCATGTTCCCGGGCCTGGCCGCGGCGCTGCCGCACATCCGCGCTGGCAAGGTGCGCGCGCTGGCCGTCACCGGCATGGCGCGCAGCCCTGTACTGAAAGACGTGCCGACGATGATCGAGCGCGGCTACAAGGGCTTCGACGCCCTGCAGTGGTACGGCGTCGTCGGCCCGGCGGGCCTACCGCCGCCGGTGGTGACGCTGCTCAACGACACGCTGAACAAGGTGCTGACCGGCCCCGACCTTAGCGAGCGCCTGGCGGCCGAAGCCGTGGACCCGATGCCGATGAGCCCGGCGAACTTCGGCAAGTACATCCGTGCCGAGATCGCGCGCTGGACCGCGCTGGCGCGCGAACGCAAGATCGACCTCGACGCATGACCCCCCCGCTGCCCTCAGCGCATCACAACCCGGAGACCCCCATGTCCATGTTCACCCGCTTGAAGACGCTGCTGCTGGCCCTGCTGCTGGCGGCCCTGGCGCCCACCTTTGCCGCTGACGGCAAGGTGCAGGTGCTGTGGCTGGGCCAGTCGGCCTTCCGGTTCACTTCGGTGAACGGCAAGGTCATCGTCATCGACCCCTGGCTCATCACCAACCCGAAGACGCCGCCCGAGTACAGGAAGCTCGAGGCCCTGGGCAAGGTCGACCTGGTGCTGGTCACGCACGGCCACTTCGACCATGTCGTCGATGCCCCCGCGCTGGCCAAGCTAAACAGCGCGCCGCTGTGGGCGCCGGCCGGGCTGGCGCAGTCCATCGGCCTGCTGGGCCTGCTGCCGGTGGCGCAGTCCAACCGCATCAACTACGGCGGCACGGTGACGCCGCTGGGCGCGGGCATCAAGATCACGCTGGTGCATGCCGAGCACAG
>CAIWPS010000685.1 GCA_903914615.1 uncultured beta proteobacterium
AGACGATCAAGGAAAAGCAGGAAAGCGAGCTCATCAACAACCCCGACTACGGCCTGCTCGCCAGCGGCGCCGACAGCCAGCGCATCAGCACGCTGACCGGCGCGCCCACGCCCGACGACCTTGACGACCTGCTGACCAAGGTCTGGAAGGAGCCGGCCTTCTTCCTGACGCATCCGCAGGCCATCGCGGCCTTCGGCCGCGAGTGCACGCGCCGCGGCGTGCCGCCGCCGACCGCGAGCCTGTTCGGCAGCCAGTTCCTGACCTGGCGCGGCATCCCGCTGATCCCGTCGGACAAGGTGCCGGTGGCCGACGGCAAGACCAGCGTCATCCTGCTGCGCGTGGGCGACAAGCGCCAGGGCGTGGTCGGCCTGTACCAACCGGGGCTGGCGGGCGAACAGAGCCCGGGCCTGAGCGTGCGCTTCATGGGCATCAGCCGCAATGCCATCGCGTCCTACCTCATCAGCCTGTACTGCTCGCTGGCGGTGCAGACCGAGGACGCGCTGGCGGTGCTGGAGGACGTCGAAGTCGGCAAGTACCACGACTATCCGGACACCTACAAGTAAGGCGCCGCGATGTCTGTGCCTGATGCCTTTGCCGGCGGCCTGCCGCCGGGTCTGCCCGAGCCCGCCTTGCTGGCGCGGCTGGCGGGCGAGTTCTTCGCTGCGCTGCCCGGCAGCTCGGCCGCGCCGCGGGCACCCGCCACGGGTGGCGTCCCGGTGCCGGTGAACGCGCATCCTGCGGGCCTGTCGATCCCGCCCGGCGCGCTGGGCCCCTCGACCCCTGCGGCCGTGCCCTTCGGCGCCGTGCCGCCCGGGGCCAACCTGGCGCCGATGTCGCCGCAGTCGCCGGCAAATGTGGTGGCTTCGGCACCGGCGCTGGTGCCGCATGCGCAGGCACCCAACGGCGTGCCCGACCATGTGCTGAGCGCCGCGCCCGGCTACGACGGCCGCTTGGGCACGCAGGTGCTGGGCGTGCCCGAAGCGCATGCCGCGTCGGTGCCTGCGGCCGCGCCGCAGCCGCCCGGCGGCGGCACACCGGCGCCGGGCGCGGCGGCATCGCCCTACTACTTCATCGGTGGCGACGCCGGCACTCCCGGCGCCTTGGCTCCGGCCAGCTACTACTTCGTCGACACCGCCAGGCCGGGTCCGGCGGCGGTGCCGCAGGCCTCGGCCTCGGCGCACCCGCCCTTCGACGTGAACGCCGTGCGGCGCGACTTCCCGATCCTGCAGGAACGTGTCAACGGCCGGCCGCTGGTCTGGTTCGACAACGCGGCGACGACGCAGAAGCCGCAGGCGGTGATAGCCCGCCTGTCGCATTTCTACGAGCACGAGAACAGCAACATCCACCGCGCCGCGCACGAGCTCGCCGCCCGCGCCACCGACGCCTACGAGTGCGCGCGCGAGACCGTGCGCCGCTTCATCGGCGCCAGCTCGACCGAGGAAATCGTCTTCGTGCGCGGCACCACAGAAGCCATCAACCTTGTGGCCAAGAGCTGGGGCGCCAAGCATGTCGGGCCGGGCGACGAGATCATCGTCAGCCACCTCGAGCACCACGCCAACATCGTGCCCTGGCAGCAGCTGGCGGCCGAGAAGGGCGCGAAGATCCGCGTCATCCCGGTCGACGACAGCGGCCAGGTGCTGCTCGAGGACTACCAGCGCCTGCTCAGCGACAAGACGAAGATCGTCGCCGTGACGCAGGTCAGCAATGCGCTGGGCACGGTGGTGCCGGTGAAGGAGATCGTCGACCTGGCGCACCGCGCCGGCGCGCGTGCGCTGGTCGATGGCGCCCAGAGCGTCTCGCACATGCGCGTGGACATGCGCGCGCTGGACGCCGACTTCTTCGTCTTCTCGGGCCACAAGGTCTTCGGCCCCACCGGCATCGGCGTGCTGTATGGCAAGCGCGAGGTGCTGGAGGACATGCCGCCCTGGCAGGGCGGCGGCAACATGATCGCCGACGTCACCTTCGAGCGCACCCTCTACCACGCCCCGCCGACGCGCTTCGAGGCCGGCACCGGCAACATCGCCGACGCCGTGGGCCTGGGTGCGGCGCTGGAGTACATCGAACGCATCGGCATCGAGAACATCGGCCGCTACGAACATGCGCTGCTCGACCACGCCACCCACCGCATGAAGGCGATCCCTGGCCTGCGCCTGATCGGCACCGCCCGCGACAAGGCCAGCGTGCTGAGCTTCGTGCTCGACGGCCACAGCACTGACGAGGTCGGCAAGGCGCTGAACCGGGAAGGCATCGCCGTGCGCACCGGCCACCATTGCGCCCAGCCCATCCTGCGCCGCTTCGGGCTGGAGACCACGGTGCGGCCCTCGCTGGCCTTCTACAACACCTGCGATGAAGTCGACCGCATGGTGGCGGTGGTGCGCAGGCTGGCCCGGGCCTAGACGGCCGCCAGCGCCTTGTCGAGGTCGGCGATGAGGTCGTCGATGTGCTCGATGCCCAGCGACAGCCGCACCGCGTCCTCGCTCACCCCGGCCTTGTCGAGTTCGGCCGGCGAGAGCTGGCGGTGCGTCGTCGACGCCGGGTGCGTGGCCAGCGACTTGGCGTCGCCGATGTTGACCAGGCGCGTGAACAGCTGCAGGCCGTCCAGGAACCTCGCGCCGGTGGCACGGCCCTCGCCGGGCGCGCCCTTCACGCCGAAGGTCAGCAGCCCCGAGGCCTTGCCCGAGAGGTACTTCTTCACCAGGGCATGGTCGGGGTGGTCTTCGAGGCCGGCGTAGTTCACCCAGCCCACCTTCGGGTGTCCCTTCAGGTACTGCGCCGCCGCCAGCGCGTTGTCGCTGATGCGGTCCACGCGCAGCGCCAGTGTCTCGATGCCCTGCAGGATGAGCCAGGCGTTGAAGGGTGAGATCGCGGCGCCGATGTTGCGCAGCGGTACCACGCGGGCGCGGCCGATGTAGGCCGCCGCGCCCAGAGCGTCGGTGTAGACGACGCCGTGGTAGCTGACGTCGGGTTCGTTCAGGCGCTTGAAGCGTTCCTTGTGCTGCGCCCAGGGGAACTTGCCCGAATCGACGATGGCGCCGCCGACGCTGGTGCCGTGCCCGCCCAGGTACTTGGTCAGCGAGTGCACGACGATGTCGGCGCCATGCTCGAAGGGGCGGCTGAGGTAGGGCGTGGCCACCGTGTTATCCACGATCAGCGGCACGCCGTGGCGGTGCGCGATGGCCGCGATGGCGGCGATGTCGGTGACGTTGCCCTGCGGGTTGCCCAGCGATTCGACAAACACCGCCTTGGTTCTGGCGTCGATCAGCGGCTCGAAGGTCTCGGGACGGCGGTAGTCGGCAAAGCGGGTGTCGATGCCGTACTGCGGCAGCGTGTGCGCCAGCAGGTTGTAGGTGCCGCCGTAGAGCGCGCTGCTGGCGACGATGTTGTCGCCGGCCTCGGCGATGGTGAGGATGGAGTAGGTCACCGCCGCCTGCCCCGAGGCCAGCGCCAGCGCCGCGATGCCGCCCTCCAGCGCCGCCAGGCGCTGCTCCAGCACGTCCTGGGTCGGGTTCATGATGCGCGTGTAGATGTTGCCCGGCACCTTCAGGTCGAACAGGTCGGCGCCATGCTGCGCGCTGTCGAAGGCATAGGCCACGGTCTGGAACAGCGGCACCGCGACCGCCTTCGTGGTCGGGTCGGGCTTGTAGCCGGCATGCACCGACAGGGTCTCGAAATGCAGGGGGGACGTGCTCATCGGGGGCCTTCAGGTGGACGTGGAAAGGCGAGCGTAGGCAGCTGCAGGCGCCATGGGAACTGCGCATTTCGCATGAGCTGATGCGCCGGCTGAACAGCCTGCACCTGCGACATCCTCGCTTTGCGAGTGAGCTCATGCGCAGGCCTTCCTTGGACGCCCGCGCGCCCGCTCCTAGAGTCACCGGCCATGAGCACCGACACCATCGCATCCCCATCCCGCACGGCCTTTGACGTCCGGCCCTTCGACGCACCGCTGGGCGCCGAGGTGCTGGGTCTGGACCTGGCGCAGCCGCTGTCCGCCGCCGACTTCGAGTGCCTGCGCAGCGCCTTTCTCGACCACCACGTGCTGGTGTTCCGCCACCAGCGCCTCACGCCCACCCAGCATGTCGGGTTCAGCCGGCGCTGGGGGCCGCTGCAGCGCCACGTGCTGCACCAGTTCGGCCTCTACGGCCACCCCGAAGTGCTGATCGTCTCCAACATCATCGACAGCGGCGAGCCCATCGGCCTGGGCGACGCCGGCGTGTTCTGGCACAGCGACCTCTCGTACAAGCCCAGGCCCAGCCTGGGCTCGCTGCTGCACGCGCAGGAATTGCCGGCCGAGGGCGGCGACACGCTGTTCGCCAACCAGCACCTGGCCTGGGACAGCCTGCCCGTGGCGCTGCGCGACGCCGTGGCCGGCCGCCGCGCCGAGCACCACTACCTGAAGCAGTACGCCGAACTGCAGAAGCGCAGCCCCTGGCGGCCGAACCTGAGCGAAGCGCAGGTGGCGCAGGTGCCACCCGTGGCCCACCCCATCGTGCGCCGCCACCCCGAGACCGGCGCCAGGGCGCTGTTCGTCAACGAGCACTTCACCACCCGCATCGTCGGCGTGCCCGAGGACGAAGGCCAGGCGCTGCTGCAGGAACTGTTCACGGTGAGCACGCAGCCGCGCTTCGTCTACCGCCATCGCTGGCAGCCGCACGACCTCGTCTTCTGGGACAACCGCTCGCTGCAGCACCTGGCCGCGGGCTGCCCGCCGCAGCAGCGGCGCAAGCTCTACCGCACCACCGTCGAAGGCGACGTGCCGGCCTGAGCGGCCGGCACGCAACCATCGCGGCCTTACTGCGCCTGCGCGCCGGTGTAGTAGTTGATGACGTAGGCCTTCAGGCTGCCGTCGGCCTGCGGCACCGCCGAGACCTGCACCTTGGCGCCCGCCTGCAGGCCGCTCGTCAACGCCGCCAGGCCCG
>CAIWPS010000686.1 GCA_903914615.1 uncultured beta proteobacterium
CGCAGCGCGGCGGCACCCGCCAGCAGCGCGGCCGCAGCCAGCCCCAGCGCCAGGCGCCGCCTCATGCGCGCCCCGCCTGCTGCAGCTGCTTGCGCCGGAACTCGCCCTGGCGCTCGAACATCCAGCCCGGGTACTCGGCGGGCAGCCGGCTCACCGCATCCAGCGCCGCCAGGTCCGCAGCGCTCAGCGCCACCTGCGTCGCCGCCAGGTTGTCGGCCAGCTGCTCGGGCCGCTTGGCGCCGACGATGACGCTGCTGACCTGCGGCTGGTGCAGCAGCCAGGCCAGCGCGATCTGCGCCACCGAGACCCCATGGGCCTGCGCGATGGGACGCATCGCGTCGACGCAGTCCCAGGCGCGCTCGCGCTGCACCGGCGGGAAGTCGAACTTCGTGCGCCGGTCGCCGGCCTCGCCCGGCTGGTCGCGGCCGAACTTGCCGCTCAGCAGGCCGCCGGCCAGCGGGCTCCACACCATCAGGCCCAGGCCTTCGCTGGCCAGCATGGGCACGAGTTCGCGTTCGAGGTCGCGGCCGGCCACCGTGTAGTAGGCCTGCAGCGACTCGAAGCGCGACAGGCCCAGCCGCTCGGCCACGCCCAGCGCCTTGACGATCTGCCAGGCCGCCCAGTTCGACACGCCGACGTAGCGCACATGGCCCTGGCGCACCAGCTGGTCGAGCGCGCGCACCGTCTCCTCGATCGGCGTCGCGGGGTCGAAGCCGTGGATCTGGTACAGGTCGATGTGGTCCAGCTGCAGCCGCTTCAGGCTGGCCTTGACGCCGTCCTGGATGTGGCCGCGCGAATTGCCGCGCTCGTTGGCGCCCGGCCCGGTCTCGCCGAAGACCTTGGTCGCCACCACCACGCGCTCGCGCGGCACCTTCAGGTTGCGCAGCGCCTGGCCGGTGATCTGCTCCGAGGCGCCGCCGGCATAGACGTCGGCGGTGTCGATGAAGTTGATGCCGGCGTCGATGGCCTGGCCCACCAGCCGCTCGGCCTCAGCCTGCTGCAGCTCGCCGATCTGGGCCCACATGCCGCCGCTGCCGCCGAAGGTCATGGTGCCCAGGCAGAGCTCGGAAACGAAGAGGCCGGTGCGGCCCAGGGGGTGGTAGCGCATGGTCGCGGCTCCGTGGTGGCTAGGGCCGGCCAGCATATGCCGCTTCGCGCGGCGCTGCTGCGCGCAACGGCGCCGGCGCGGCGTGTGCGCCGGCGCACCGACAGGCTGGCCAGCGCGGCCGCAAGGTGCGGGCCGTGCCGCGACCCGAGTGATGCCGCGGCCCGCCCTGTCCAACACCTCACGGGAGTCCGCATGACCAAGGGAAAGCACGGCAACAAGGAAGCCAAGAAACCGAAGAAGGCGGCGCTGCCGAACACGCCGCTGCTGCCAGCGGGCACGTCGGCGCTGGCCATTGCACCCGCCCCGGCACGCGCGAAGAAGCACTAGCGCCGGCGCAACGCAAGCCGGGCCTTGGTTCGCTGGCGCACCGTCAGGCGCGCCGCAAGCGCCTAGGCTCCAACTCCACCCACGACACACACACCAAGGAATTCATCATGCAAGCATCCAGACGCACCCTGCACCAGCTGCTGCTGGCCACCGCCACTTCGCTGCTGCTCGGCCTGGGCGCCAGCGCCCAGGCGGCGACGGCGGAAGACCTGTCCACCGACGCCAAGCAGTCGCTGGCGGCGCTGTACAAGACCAACCCCACGGCCGAACTGCTCTCGCACCGCGCCAAGGCCATCCTGGTCTTTCCGAAGATCGTCAAGGCCGGCCTCGTCTTCGGCGGCAGCTACGGCGAAGGCGTGCTGCTGAAGGGCGGCGCGGTCACCGAGTACTTCAACTCGGTGTCGGCTTCCTGGGGCTGGCAGGCGGGCGCCGAGTCCTACGCCTACGTCGTGTTCCTGATGAGCGACAAGGCCGTCAACTACCTCGCCAAGTCCAAGGGCTGGGAATTCGGCGTCGGCCCCACGGTCGTGGCCGTCGATGCCGGCGTGGCCAAGAACCTCAGCACCTCGACGCTGAAGGACGACGCCTACGCCTTCATCACCGACCAGCAGGGCCTGATGGCCAGCCTGAGCATCGAAGGCACGAAGATCAGCCGCATCAAGCGCTGAGCGACGCTGCCGCTGCGCCGGGCCGGGCGGCCCGGCGCCACCCCTGAAGGAGTCACGACCATGCTGCGCAGCACCAAGGAACTCGAGCACTACGCCATCGGTGCCAGCGACGGGCCGATCGGCGAGGTGCAGGACCTGTACTTCGACGACGACCGCTGGGCCGTGCGCTACCTCGTCGTCGAGACGGGGTCGTGGCTGTCCAGCCGCCGCGTGCTGATCTCGCCGCTGGCCATCCGCGCTCCGCGATGGCCCGAGCGCGAGCTGCCGGTGGCGCTGACGCGCGAGCAGGTCAGGAATAGCCCCGACATCGACACCCACAAGCCGGTGTCGCGGCAGCACGAGATCGACTACCTGGGCTACTACGGCTACCCCTATTACTGGGGCGGCACCGGACTGTGGGGCAACGACCTCTACCCCTACCCGATGGCCTACGGCAGCGACGACGACGTCGACGCCGAGCGGCTGCGCGAGGCCAAGGCCTACGTGGCGGCCGAAGGCAGCCGCCAGCACCGCCACGACGCCCACCTGCGCAGCTGCCAGGCCGTCATCGGCTACCACGTGCGTGCCACCGACGGCGACATCGGCCACATCGACGAGGTGCTGCTCGACGACCAGACCTGGGCCATCCGCTACCTCGTCGTCAACACCAGCAACTGGTGGCTGGGCCACCGCGTGCTGGTGGCGCCGCAGTGGGTGACGGCGCTGCACTGGGCCGACCGCAGCGTGAACATCGACCTCACGCGCACGGCCATCCGCGACGCACCGGCCTTCACGTCGACGGCCACGCTCAACCGCGACCAGGAAAACGGCCTCTACGGCCACTACGGCCGGCCGGGTTACTGGGGCAGCTGAAAGAGGCGGCTTCAGGCCCGCAGGCCGCCCCACAGGTTTCAGGCCCGCAGGCCGCCGCCCTAGCCGACGGCGGCTTCGGCCTGCCCGGCGTGCTGGCGGTAGCGCACGTCGCCGAGCAGGCGCGCCAGCTCGTCGCGGACGACGCCGTAGCACTCGCAGGCCCGGCGCTCGAGGCCGGCGCGGTCGATGACGGAGATGTGGCCGCGCCGGTAGCGGATGTAGCCTTCGTTCTGCAGGTGGCCGGCAGCCTCGGTGACGCTTTCGCGGCGCACGCCCAGCATGCTGGCCACCAGCTCCTGCGTCATCACCAGTTCCGTCGCGGGGTTGCGCTCGCAGGCCAGCAGCAGCCAGCGGCACAGCTGCTGCTCGACGGCATGGTGGCGGTTGCACGCCGCCGTCTGCGCCATCTGCGTCATCAGCGCCTGGGTGTAGCGCAACAGCAGCCGGCGCAGCAGGCCGCCGCGCTCGAACTCGGCCTGCAGCACGCGGCGGTCCAGGCGGTAGGCCTCGCCGGCCGACTGCACCACCGCCGAACTCGGCGTCGTGTCGCCGCCCATGAAGAGCGAGATGCCGACCACGCCTTCGTTGCCCACGCCCGCCGTCTCGACCGACGCGCCGGACTCGGTGACGTAGTGCAGCGACACCACGGCGGTGGTCGGGAAGTAGGCATGGTGCAGCAGCCGGCCGGGTTCGTAGAGCATCTCGCCCAGCGGCAGCAGCACGCGTTCCAGCTGCCCGGCCAGCGGCCGGAATTCGGCCTCGGGCAGCGCCGCCAGCAGGTGGTTGCGGTTGGGTCCGAGGGCCCCCTGCGCGGCAGGCCGGGCCAGCGTGGCGGCCTCAGACATGGTCGAAGATCTCGACCCCAATGCCACGGTAGCCGATGAAGCGGCAGGCCTGAGTGAACATCGGCTCGCCGCTGACGCGGTACTGGTGGCGCAGCCCGCTGGCGTCGCTGCGGCTGAAGGCGTAGTCGAGGAAGGGCTGGCGCGCCGCGACGGCGGTGCGCAGCGCCACGCGCTCGGCTTCGTTCCAGCCCGGGTCGTTGGCCGGCGCCGCTTCGTCGGCCAGGCCGCCGACGCGCAGGCCCAGCATCTCCAGCACCGGGCCCGAGACCTTGGTGAAGTTGCCGGCCGCGTCCTGCTCCCAGTACCAGTCCGAGGCCAGCTCGGTCAGGCTGCGGTAGCGGGCCTCGCTCTCGGCCAGCTCGGCGGTGCGTTCGCGCACCGCGCGCTCGAGCTGCTGGCTGTGCTCGGCCAGCTGCCGGTACAGCAGCCGCACCTCGAGCATGTTGTGGATGCGCGTGCGCACCTCGACGAGGTCGAAGGGCTTGCTGATGAAGTCCCGCGCGCCCGACTGCAGCGCGCGCAGCTTGTGCCCGGGCTGGGCGGTGAGCACGATCACCGGCAGGTAGGGGTCGCTGTTGCTGGTGCGCAGCACGGCCATGACCTGGAAGCCGTCCATGGCCGGCATCTGCAGGTCGAGCAGGATGAGGTCGTAGGCATGCTCGCGATGCAGGGCGCCGACCTCGGTGGGGTCCATCGTCGAGCTGACCTGGGTGTAGCCGGCCTGGTCCAGCATGCGCTGCAGCAGCTGCACGTTGGCGTCCTGGTCGTCGACGATGAGGATGCGCGCGTCGGGCAGGTGCGGCGCCACCATCATGCCGAAGCCTCCTCGTGCGGAAGGCTGCTGGCGAGCGCCGCCTGCTTCAGCGCCAGGTCCAGCGTGTCCATGAATTCACCCACCTTGATCGGTTTCGTCAGGTAACGGAAGAAGCCGGCCGCCAGCCCCCTCTCGATGTCGCGCGGCATTGCATTGGCGCTCAGCGCGATGACCGGAATCTGCGCCGTCGCCGCGTCCTCGCGCAGGATGCGCAGCGCCGTCAGGCCGTTGATGCCCGGCAGGTTGATGTCCATCAGGATGATGTCGGGGCGGGCGCTGCGCGCGATCTCGATGCCGCGCTGGCCGTCGCGTGCGCTCAACAGGCGCAGGTCGGGGCGGCGCGCC
Organism: uncultured beta proteobacterium; assembly: GCA_903914615.1. Classification (GTDB taxonomy): domain Bacteria; phylum Pseudomonadota; class Gammaproteobacteria; order Burkholderiales; family Burkholderiaceae_C; genus Rubrivivax. The sequence goes on from CAIWPS010000686.1 coordinate 4,960, forward strand.
AGCAGCCGCTCCACCAGCATCAGGTTGGCCGGGTTGTCCTCCACGCACAGCAGCGTGTGCAGCGCCAGGTCGGGCGCGGGCAGGGGGGGCGCCAGCGGCGGCGCGTGGCGCGGCTGGGCATCGAGATGCCCGGCCAACGTGGCCTGCAGTTCGATCCAGAACAGGCTGCCCACGCCGACCGTGCTCTCGGCGCCGATGCGCCCGCCCATCAGCTCCACCAGGCGCTTGCTCATCACCAGGCCGATGCCGGTGCCTTCCTGGGACCCGCCTTCCTGGCCCAGGCGGTTGAAGGGCTGGAACAGCTGCGCCAGCTTGTCCGCACCGAGGCCCTCGCCGGTGTCCTGCAGGCTGACACGCAGCCAGCCCTCGGAGACGACGCCGCAGCGCACGTCGACGCGGCCGCCGACGCGGTTGTACTTGATGGCGTTGGACAGCAGGTTGATGAACACCTGCTTGACGCGCGTGCGGTCGGCCTGCACGAAGCTGGGGTCGGCCAGCTGCGGGAACTCGACGCGGATGCCGCTCTTCTGCGCCTGCGGCTCGATCATCGCCTGGCAGTCGGCCAGCACCTCGGCCAGCGAGACCGGCTCGGGTGACAGCGAAAGCCGGCCCGACTCGATGAGCGAGAGGTCCAGCACCTCGTTGATCAGTTCCAGCAGGTACCAGCCGGCCTGCAGGATCTGGTCGATGCAGTCCTTCTGCCCCGGCGTCGGCGCCGGCACGCCGGTCTCCATCAGCTGCGCGAAGCCCAGGATGGCGTTCAGCGGCGAGCGCAGCTCGTGGCTCATGCCCGAGAGGAAGTCGCTCTTGGCCAGGTTCGCGCGTTCGGCCGTCACCTTGGCCAGCGTCAGCTCGCGGTGGCTTTCCAGCAGCACGCGGTTCAGGCGCGCGCGCTCGGCCTCGACCTGCTTGCGCTCGGTGTTGTCGGTGCCGATCAGCAGGTAGCCGATGACGGCCTCGGCGGCATCCTCCAGCGCCGTCACCGAGACCACGGCGGGCAGGCGGCTGCCGTCGCGGCGGATGTAGGTCAGCTCGTAGACGTCCTCGATGCCGCGCTGGGCCTTGCTCACCAGCGCCTCGAAGCCGGGGCGGATGGGCGTGTCCAGCTCGACGCTGAGCGCACGCGCGCGGTCGACCAGTTCCAGCGGGTCGGACAGGTCGGCCGGCGTGAGGCGGTTGACGACCTCGCCCGCCGAGTAGCCCAGCATGCGCTCGGCACCGACGTTGAAGATCTGGATCACGCCCGACTCGTCGGTGGCGATGCTGGAGAAGTTGCCGCTGTTGAAGATGGCGTCCTGCAGCGCCCCGGTCTTCAGCAGCAGGCGCTGGCGGGCGTTGACCTCCTCGTTGAGGAGGGCGCCCTCGGCGAGGGCGCTCGCGGTGGCATCGATGGCGTGACTCCTGGGCAGGCGGGCAGGGTGCGCAGACAGCGGCGCGACGAAGGCGGCAGGGTGGGGCCGCGGGAGGAGGCGGTCTGTGCGGCGCCGCACATAGCGCCCGGCGCCCCGGTGTAGGACGGCGCCGACACGCGATGCCGCGCCCGGCCGCTGGCGCCGCCGGCCGCGGCCGGGCCACACTCGGCCGCCGCCACCGCCACCCATGCCCGCGCTGAAGACCTACCTCGTCGAAGACAGCCCGCTGATCCGCGAGCAACTCGTCGCCACGCTCGAAGAGCTGGCGCCGGTGCAGGTGGTGGGCTGGGCCGCCGACGAGGCCGCCGCGCTGCAGGGGCTGGCCGCCGCCGGCGACGCGGTGGCGCTGGTCATCGCCGACCTCTTCCTGGCCTCGGGCTCGGGCCTGTCGCTGCTGCGTGCGGCGGCGCACGGGCCCGGCAGCCCGCACTGGGTCGTGCTGAGCAACTACGCCTCGCCCGAGATGCGCCGCCACTGCCTGGCCCTGGGCGCGGCGCGCGTGTTCGACAAGTCGACCGAGGTCGAGGCCCTGCTGGCCTACTGCCACGAGCTCGCCGCGGCTACTGGATCAGGCCGTTCTTGAGCGCGTAGTAGGTGAGCTCGCTGTTGGAGGCCAGGTTCATCTTCTCCATCACGCGGCTGCGGTAGGTGCTGACCGTCTTCACGCTCAGCGACAGCGCCTGCGCCAGGTGGCCGATGGTCTCGCCGCGCGCCAGGTGCAGGAAGACCTGCAGTTCGCGCTGCGAGAGCTGCTCGTGCAGCGGCCGCGCGTCGTCGCGCGAGAGCTCCTCGGCCAGCCGCTCGGCCTGCTCGGGGCTCACGTACTTGCGGCCGCGGCACACCGTGCGCACGGCGGCGACGAGCTGCAGCGGGTCGCAGTCCTTGCTGAGGAAGCCGCTGGCGCCCAGGCGCAGCAGCGTGGTGGCGTAGTGCGCCTCGGCATAGCCGCTGAGGATGAGCACCGGCAGCGTCGGCGCGCGGGCACGGATGGCGGCCAGCGTGTCGACGCCGCTCTGCCCGGGCATGGCGACGTCGAGCAGCATGACGTCGATCTCGCCGCGGCGCACGATCTCCAGCGCCTCGCGCCCGCTGGCCGCCTCGGCGACGACGCAGAGGTCGTCGTGGCCGGCGAAGAACTGGCGCAGCCCGGCCCGCACCATGGCGTGGTCGTCGACGAGGGCGATGCGGATCATGTTCAAGGGTAGGCGGCGTGCGGGCGCATGATCCCACCTTTGGCAGCCAGGCAGCGGCGATGCATGCGACAGCGGCGGCGGCGCAGCGCCTGGCCGAACTCACGGCCCTGAACCGGCACCTGCAGACGGCGCGCGAAGACGAGCGCGCCCGCCTGGCGCGCGACCTCCACGACGAGCTCGGCGCGCTGCTCACGGCGGCGGCCTTCGACCTCGCCCGCGTGCGCGCCCGCCTGCCCGCGGCCGACCCCGAGACGCTGCAGCGCCTGGCCCACCTGGGGCAGGTGCTGGACAGCGTGGTGGCCATCAAGCGCCGCGTCATCGAGGACCTGCGCCCTTCGGCGCTGGACCAGCTGGGCCTGCCCATCGCGCTGGAAATCCTGGGGCGCGAATTCGGCGAGCGTTCGGGCCTGCAGGTGCACCTGGCGCTGCAGCCGGTGGCACTGGGCCCGGCGGCCGAGATCGCCGCCTACCGGCTGGTGCAGGAAGCGTTGACGAACGCGGCCAAGCACGCCCGGGCGCGCCAGCTGTGGGTCACGCTGCAGGCCGCCGAAGAGGGTGTCGAGCTGGGCGTGCGCGACGACGGCGCCGGCTTCGACACCCGGCTCGCGCCGCCGGGGACCTACGGCCTGGCGGGCATGCGCTGCCGCGTCGAGGCCGAGGGCGGCACGCTCGTCGTCGACGCCGCGCCGGGGCACGGCACCCACCTCATCGCCACCTTCCCGGCGGCGGCCCCCGCGCGCTGAACGCGGCCGCGTCGGCGCCGTCCTACGCGCGCTCGGCCGCCGCGCCGATGGCCGGCGCGTGGGGCAGCCGGCACAGTACCTACGGGCCCGCGCGGCGGGCCCGCAGACACCCCACAGGCGCACCATGACCAAAGACCTCAGCAACCAGATCATCGACCAGGCGGCGCAATCCGCCGACCAGGCCATCGGCGCCGCCCACCGCGGCGTGGCCGCGCTGCGCCAGGGCACGCAGCAGCTCGCCGACCGCGCCCAGCATGCCGGCGATGCCACCGTCACCTACATCAAGGACGAGCCGGTGAAGGCCATGCTCATCGCGGCCACGGCCGGGGCCGTGCTGATGGCGCTGGTGGGGCTGCTCACGCGCTCGAACCACCGCCACTGAAGACCCGCGCAGCCGCCACCGCGCACACCAGCCATGCACCCCTTGTTCAGCCTGCTCGCCATGCGCCCGCAGGCCGTGGCCGAGCATGCCGGCGCCTATGCCGAACTGGCGGCGGCGGAATTCGACGTCGCGGCCACGGCCTGGCGGCGTTCCCTGCTTCTCGCCGCGGCGGGCCTGTGCGCGGCCACGGTCACGGCCGTGCTCGCCGGCGTGGCGCTGATGCTGTGGGCGGTGCTGCCGGTGTGGCCGCCGCAGGCGGCGGCGTGGCTTGCCTTGGCGATCGCGGTGCCCCTGGGTGCCACGCTGGCCGCCGTCGTGGCGCTGCGCCGGCCCGCGCCGGCACCGGCCTTTGCCGAGTTGCGCCAGCAATGCCGCATCGACCTCGACTGGCTGCGCCAGGAGCGCCCATGAACGCGCGCACGGCAGCGGCGGTGCGGCGGCTGACGCTGTCGCGCAGCCGCCTGCAGGGCGGCGCCGCGGCCGCTGCGCCCGGCAGCAGCCTGCAGGCCCTGCTGTCCAGCCTGGCGCAGCGCCATCCGCTGGCCCTGGTGGCGGTGGCCACGGTGCTGGGCGGCTGGCTGGCCAGCGGCCGGCCGTGGCGCAAGCTGCTGGCCCCGGCGCTGTGGGCGGCCGTGCTGCCGCAGCTGGTGGCGGCGCTCGGTTCGGCCACGCGCGCCGGCTGGTCCGAGGTGCTGGCGGCGCTGCTGCGTCACGCCGCGACGCCGCCCGCGCCCGACGCGCCAGCGCCCTCATCCTCATCC
>CAIWPS010000687.1 GCA_903914615.1 uncultured beta proteobacterium
AAGTGTTCGGCGGCGTGGACCACCGTGGGCGCTTCCTCGAACAGCGCGGTGCCGATCGCGTTGGTGCCCTTGGAATGCTCGGCCCAGTTCTCGCCCGGGGCCAGCGCCACCTTGTCGGCGCGCTGCAGGAACTCGTCGTCGCCGACCGAATGCAGGATGGTGCCCTGGGCGTCGGTGAGCACGATCATGCTCTCGGTGTTGACGATCTGCTCCAGCAACACCTGCATCACCGGCGCGGCGTGGATGCACAGACGCTGGTTGCGTTCGCGCGCCAGCGCCAGGTCGCTGCGCACCAGCGGGTCGTAGTCGCGGCGCTCGCCGCGCGACAGGCCCAGCGCGGCGCTGCGCTGGTGCGACTGGCGGATGAGCTCGGCCCGCGGCGGCAGCAGGCCGCTGCCCGGGGGCTCGGCGCGCACGCCGTTGCCGTTGCGCAGCGACGCCGGGGGACGCACGGGGCTGCCCAGGTCGCGGGGGCTGGTCGTCATGGCTCGTCGTCTTTCTCCCCGCGGGGGCGGGTTGTCTCCGGCGGCACGTCTGGCGGCGGGCGCGGCCTGCGGGGCCGCCACGCGCCAGCGTGCCGTGTCTCAGTGGTCCATGCCCCGTCTGCGCAGGGCGGGGCGATGCTGTGCCAATTGCCGCCGATTGTCCAGCATGGGACAAGTCGCCGGCGGCGCGCACTGTGCGAGCCTGGAGCAGCGACCGGTGGCACAGGCTTTGCAGAATCAGCCCGCCGAGGCGCCCGCGCCTGCCCTGCCTACAACACCACGGAGACGACCGCATGAAACGCAAGACCCCCCAAAGCGCCCAGCGCGTGGCCCGCCTGGGCGCCAGCGCGGCCGCTGCCCTGGCCCTGGCCTGGGCAGCCGCTGCCTGGGCCCATGGCGACGTGACGCCGCAGGCCGTGGACACCTCCAGCCTGCCCGTGCTGGGCGACGACTGGCGCGGCGAGAACCCCTTCCGCGCCAACGAGGCGGCGGTCAAGGTCGGCACCTCGGCCTACAACCAGAACTGCGCGCGCTGCCACGGCCTGGAAGCGATCTCGGGCGGCATCGCGCCCGACCTGCGCAAGCTCGACAACGACTGCGCCGCGCTCAAGGACGCGGCCAAGAAGGCGGCCTGCGTGAAGGAGAACGACGAGTATTTCCTGACCACCGTGCGCCACGGCCGCAGCCGCAACGGCGCCGTCTACATGCCGCCCTTCGAAGGCGTGTTCAAGCAGGAGGCCATGTGGGCCATCAAGGCCTACCTCGAGACCCGTCGTGACAAGCCGCTCTGAGCGCCCGCGCACGGCGGGCCCGCGCCGCCGCGACTGCCTGCTGGCGCTGGCCGGCACCGGCCTGCTGCTGGCACGCCCGGCGGCCGCCACGACGCTGGTGCAGGCGCGCGCGCGCGGCGCGCTGGTCGTGGGGCTGTACGAGGACATGCCGCCCTTCCACGTCGCCGGCCAGGGCATCGACGTCGAGATCGCGCGTGCCCTGGCCGCGGCGCTGGAGCTCAAGCTCACGCTGCTGCCGTTCAATGCCGACGAGAACATGAACGACGACCTGCGCAACATGGTCTGGAAGGGCCACTACCTGGGCTACGGCCCGGCCGACGTGCTGATGCACGTGCCGGTGGACAAGCCGCTGATGGACGCCAACCCGCAGGTCAGCATCTTCGCCCCCTACTACCGCGAACGGGTGGCGCTGGCGCGCGACCTGCAGCGCCTGCCGCAGCTCGACAGCCTGAAGCAGCTTGGCACGCAGCCGGTGGCGGTGCCGGGCCAGACGCTGGCCGGCTGGCTGCTGCTGGGCGCCGACGACGGTGCCTACAAGGACCAGCTGAAGACGCAGTGGAAGGACGGCACCGAGTGCGCCCGCGCGCTGCAGCGCGGCGAGGTCGCGGCGGCGGCCGGCCTGGCGTCGGAGCTGGAGTCGGTGCTGCAGGGCGACCCGCGCTTTGCCATCGAGCCCCTGCCCTCGCCGCGCGCGCCGCGCAACGGCTGGGCCGCCGGGCTGGCGGTGAAGAAGGACGCCACCGACCTGGCCGTGGCTTTGCAAACGGCAATGAACCAGCTCGCGCAGTCCGGCCAGCTCAAGGCTATATTCGCGCGCCATCACGTGGCCTGGCAGCCGGCCTGAAGCAGCGCGTGCCGGCGGTCGGGGCGGCCAAGAACGAACCCTGGAGACAAGATGCCTGAGTGCACCCTGGCGCGCCGCGCCGCGTGCGTGTGGGGACTGGCCGCGGCGCTGCCGGCGTGGGCGCAGACCGAGCCGGCGCCGGCCACCACGTCGGTGGTCATCACGGCCACGCGCACGGCGGCGCGCGCCTACGACGTGCCGGCCAGCATCGACGCCATCGGCGGCGACGACATCCGCAACGACCGCGCCCAGATCAACATCTCCGAAAGCCTGGGTGGCGTCGCCGGGCTGCTGGCGCGCGACCGCCAGAACTACGCCCAGGACGTGCAGATCTCGGTGCGCGGCTTCGGCGCGCGGGCCAGCTTCGGCATCCGCGGCGTGCGCGTCTACGTCGACGGCATCCCGGCCACGCTGCCCGACGGCCAGGGCCAGATCTCCAACGTCGACCTCGGCTCGGCGGCGCGCATCGAAGTCCTGCGCGGGCCCTACTCGGCCCTCTACGGCAATTCCTCGGGCGGCGTCATCCAGGTCTTCTCCGACGAGGGCGTGCCGCCGCCGCGCTTCGGCCTGGCCACCTCGGGCGGCAGCAACGGCGTGCGGCGCACCGCGGCGCAGGCCGCGGGCGCCAGCGGCGACCTGAGCTGGCTGGTCAGCGGCAGCCGCTTCCACACCGACGGCTATCGCGACCACAGCGAGGCCGACCGCACGCTGGGCAACGTCAAGCTCACGCTCAGGCCCGACGCACAGAGCAAGCTCACGCTCGTCGCCAACAGCGTCTCGCTGCCGCAGGCGCAGGACCCGCTGGGTCTGTCACGGGCGCAGTTCAACGCCGACCCGCGCAGCGTCGACCCTTCGGCGCTGACCTTCAACACGCGCAAGAACGTCGACCAGTCGCAGGCCGGGCTGATCTACGAACGCCGTCTCGACGGCGCCAACAGCCTGCAGCTGCTGGGCTACAGCGGCCACCGCAACACCGAGCAGTACCAGGCCATCGCGGTGGCCACGCAGGCGCCGCCGACGAACCCGGGCGGCGTCATCGGCCTGGGCCGCGACTACCGCGGCACCGACCTGCGCTGGATGTGGAAGCCCGAGGCCGCGGCCTACGACCTCGTCGCCGGGCTGGCCTACGACACGCTGCGCGAGCACCGCCAGGGCTTCCTCAACTACATCGGCGCCACGCTGGGCGTGAAGGGCGCGCTGCGCCGCGACGAGATCAACGAGGTGCAGAGCCTGGACCCCTACGCGCAGGCGCACTGGGCCTTCGCGCCGCAGTGGTCGCTGAACGCCGGCGTGCGCAGCAGCCACGTGCAGTTCAAGTCCACCGACCTGTACATCACCGCCACCAACCCCGACGACAGCGGCCGCGGCAGCTACGGCGCGCTGCTGCCGGTGCTGGGCGTGATGTACAGCGCCAGCCCGGCACTGCACGTCTACGCCACCGCCGGGCGCGGCTTCGAGACACCGACGCTCAACGAACTGGCCTACCGCCCCGGCGGCGCCACGGGGCTGAACTTCGGCCTCCAGGCCGCCACCAGCAGCAGCATCGAGCTCGGCGCGAAGGCCCGGCTGGGAAACGCGGGCGAGCTCAACGCCGCCGTCTTCCAGACCGGCACCGACCACGAGATCGTCACGCTGACCAACAGCGGCGGCCGCGCCACCTACCAGAACGCCGGCGGCACGCGGCGCCAGGGCTTCGAGCTGGGCTGGCAGGCGCGCTGGTGGGGCGACCTGCGCCTGCAGCTGGCGGCGACACTGCTGGACGCCACCTACCGCGACACCTTCACCACCTGCAACACCACGCCCTGCGCGGCGCCGACGCAGCTCATCCCCGCGGGCAACCGCCTGCCCGGCATCGCGCGCTCGTCGCTGTTTGCCGCCGTCAACTGGCAGCCGGCCAGCGGCTGGCGTGCCGGGCTGGAAGCGCGCGGCTTGAGCAAGGTCTACGTCAACGACGCCAACAGCGACGCCGCCGGCGGCTTCGGCGTGCTCGCCGCCCATGTCGGCTATGCGGTGACACTGGGGCCCTGGGACCTCGGCGCATTCGTGCGCGGCGACAACCTCTTCAACCGCCGCTACGCCGGCTCGGTGATCGTCAACGAGACCAGCAGCCGCTTCTTCGAACCCGCACCCGGCCGCACCTGGCTGGCCGGCGTGAACGCGAGCGCGAGCTTCTGATGCCGAGCGCCGCGCCCGCGCGCTACGACGCCGTCGCCCGCACGCTGCACTGGGCGCTGGGCGCGGCGCTGCTGGCGCAGATGAGCTTCGGCTTCCTGCTCGACGAGCTGGCGCCGCGCAACACGCCGGCGCGCGCTGCCGTCATCAACCTGCACAAGTCCTGCGGCCTGGTGCTGCTGTTGCTGATCGTGCTGCGGCTGGCCTGGCGGCTGCGCCACCGCGCGCCGCCCTGGCCGGCGGCGATGCCGGCGTGGCAGCGGCGCGCCGCCGGCCTGGGTCATGGCGCGCTCTACGCCTGCATGCTGCTGCTGCCGGCCGCGGGCTACGTGGCGTCCAACTTCAGCAAGCACGGCATCAAGTTCTTCGGCAGGCCGCTGCCACCCTGGGGCCCCGACTGGCCTGCGGCCTACGCCTTCTTCAATGGCATGCACGACGTGCTGGGCTGGTCGCTGGCGGTGCTGGTGGCCGGCCACGTGGCGATGGCGGCCAAGCATGCGTGGATCGACCGCGACGGCATCGTCGAACGCATGGCCTTCGGCCGCGGCGCCCGCTGACCCCGACCCCACGAAAGCCCCACCGATGACCCTGTTCAAGCGCCTGGCGTGCTGCGCCTTCCTCGCCCCGCTGCTGGCCGCGGCGGCACCTTTCGCCTACGTGCCCAACGAGGGCTCGGGCACG
>CAIWPS010000688.1 GCA_903914615.1 uncultured beta proteobacterium
CTCGGCGCCTTCGCGCCAGCCCGGCGGCGTGCGCCAGAAGGTCGCGAACTCGCCGCGCCAGACGCTGGCCAGCGCCGGCAGGGTGAGCACGAAGCGCTGCGCACCGGCCTGCAGCGTCGCCTGCTGGTCGCCCAAGGCCACCAGCAGCGCGTACACCGGGGCCTCGCCCGGCGCGCGCAAGGCGACCCAGCCCGGGCGCGCCAACTGGCGCACCACCGGAAAGCCACCGGCCGGGCTGCGAAAGCAGGCCAGATGGGCCTGCGCCGAGGCCGTGCAGGGGTCGCCTTCGCCGATGGCCACGTTCCAGCGCAGCGCCAGCTCGCGCCAGGCCGTGGCCTGCAGCGGCAGCGCGGCGGCCAGCAAGGGGGCGGGGTCGTTGCCTGGGGGCTCGGCCGCGACGGCGGCCAGCGACGAGGCGGCCACTGCCGCCACCGCCCCGCTGGCCGTGCCCGCCGCCGTGGCCAGCGCTGCACCCCCGACGCCGGAAGCTGCGGCTGCAGCTGCGGCAGAGGCTGCCGCTGCGGCCGAACCTGCCTTCGCCGGCGGCGCGGCATGGACCTGTGCCAGCTGCTGCGGTTCGTCCTCGCGCCGCTGCATCAGCCACCAGCCCGCCGCGACCAGCAGCGCCAGGACCACCCCGGCCAGCGCCAGCCGCGGGCCCAGCGGCGCCGGTGCCGGGGTCCCGAAGACCTCGTGCGCCGCCTGTTCCACCGTGCGCCTGTCGGCCTTGGAACGGCCTTGTGAGTAGGCACCCAGCAGCGCGCGGTCGGCCAGCAGGTTGATGCGCCGCGGCACGCCGCCGCTGAGCGCGTAGATGCGCGCCAGCGCCGCGCCGTCGAAAGGCAGCTCCGCCACCTGCCCGGCCACCGAGAGCCGGTGGCGGATGTACTGCTGCGTCTCGGCGAAGCTCAAGGCGCCCAGGTGGTAGCGCGCGATGACACGCTGCGCCAACTGCTCCAGGTCGGGGCGGGCCAGCATGTCGCGCAGTTCGGGCTGGCCGATGAGCACGATCTGCAGCAGTTTGCGCTCGGTCGTCTCCAGGTTCGTCAAGAGGCGCAGCTGCTCCAGCACGTCGGCCGACAGGCTCTGCGCCTCGTCGATGACCAGCACCGCCTGGCGGCCCTGGGCATGGGCTGCGAGCAGGAAGGCGTTGAGCGCATCGACATGGGCCTTCACGCTGCCGCTGTCGGCGGGCGCGGCAATGCCGAATTCAGCGCACACCGTCTGCAGCAGCTCGGTGGCCGTGAGCTTGGGGTTGAAGATGTAGGCCACGGCGCAATGCGCCGGCACCTGTTCCAGGAAGCAGCGGCACACGGTGGTCTTGCCGGCACCGATCTCGCCCGTCAGCAGCACGAAGCCGCCGCCGCCGCCCAGGCCGTAGAGCAGATGCGCCAGCGCTTCCCGATGCCGTTCGCTCATGAACAGGAAGCGCGGGTCTGGAGCGATGGAGAAGGGCTCCTTGCTCAGGCCGAAGAACGGTGCGTACATGGGGCAAGGATAACGAGGCGCGCGGTGGCGCTCGGGAAAGACGCGTGCGCCAGGCAGTTCGGGCGCGTTTGCCGCGGTGCTGGGCTGCGTCCCAGCGAGTGGTGCAAGTCAAACCACGGCGTAGCGGCTTGCACTTGCGGCCCAGCCGCATCGATCCGTACTCACAAACTGTGCCCCATGAGCAAACAGGCCCGCGACGGAGCGCGGGCCTGGAGGGGTCTGAACAGTTCAGCGCCAGAAGCGGCGCCGAGCCCGCGGCCGGAAATCAGGCCTTGCGGCGGCGCATCGCGGCGCCCAGGCCCAGCAGGCCCACCGACACCAGCGCCAGCGACGCCGGCTCGGGCACGGCAGCCGTGTTGTACGTGAAGTTGTCCATCACGTAGTAGCCCTGCGTACCGATGATGACCACGCTGTCCACCTGGCCCGCGTAGCCGCTGGCGACGAAGATCGGCGTGCCCGACAGCGCGGCCGAGGGCGCCGACGAGGTGTAGACCACGTTGCCGCCCAGCGAGAGCTGGTATTCGATGGTGTCGAAGCCGGCAAAGTACGCGCCGTCAAAGGTAAACGGCACGGCACCCACCGAGGTGATGGCCTGCGTGGGCTTCAGCGGCGTACCGTCATACAGGGTGTAGTCGGTGGCCACGTAGGTGGGCGACGAGAACGGCGTGTAGGGTGTCGGCGAGTAGTCGGACCAGAACCAGGGGTTGGTCTGCGGGTCGTTGTTGCCGAAATTGAAGCCGTGATAGCTGGACGTGAAGAAGGCCTCGCCCGCGGGCAGGTCATCGAAGGTCAGCACGGATGCGGAAGCGGCTTGCGCCAGGCCCAGGAAGGCCGCGGATACCAGCGCAGTGCGAAAACCAAAGGCCATTTTCAACTCCCTAAGTTTCTTGAAGCTTGCCGGGCAAATGTGACAGGCCGGCACGCATGAAACGTGCCCCATTTGCCTCAATACATGCGCAAACGATAACAGTCGAAAGCAGTATCAAAGCCCCCCTGTCTCGGGGGAGCCAGCGGCCAAATCGTCAGAATTTGCTTACGGTTTGCTGCCCTGATCGGGGCTGAATACCAGACCGTAGCGCTTGGCCATGGCATTGATGTCCCGGCGCACGCCTTCGTTGCCCTCGTCGAAGAGGCGCCTGGCCCAGGCCTGCATATGCGGCGTGGCGCCATCCCAGTCGGCCAGCACCACCTGCATCAGCACCGGCTGCACATGGCCCTCGTAGGGGCCAAGGGCCAGCGCGCGCGCCCAGGCCTGCTGCACCTGCGCCCTGTCCTGGCCCACGGCCTGCACCGCGGTGGCCAGCATGGCCCAGGTCTGGGGCTCGCCGGGGCGCAGCGTCAGGGCCTGGCGGTAGGCTTGGGCTGCACGCCCGAAATCGGTGGCACGCAGCGCCGGCACCGCCCAGTCGCGCTGGCCGGCGGCGAAGTACACGTCGCCAAGGCGTTCGTGCATGTCGGGGTCGTCGGGCACGATGTCCAGCGAACGCTGGATGGCCGCTCGCGCTGCTTCCCATTCCGCTTCGGTCTTGGGCGCCGAGGCGCCCGCCACCCAGTCCAGCACCTGGCGGCGTTCTGCGGCCGATGCCCAGTCGGCGCGGAACACGCGCTGCGCCTCGAAACACACCCACAGCGCCACGGGCAGGCACAGCGCCGCGCGCAGCCAGGCAGGCCAGCGGGTGCGGCTGGGCGCGGCGTTCATGCCTGCTCCTCGTCGCCAGTGCCACCGTGGCGCGACAACCGGTGCGGCGGGCGACGGCGCCTGCCCGTCTCGGCGGGCACCGCCCACACCAGCGCGAGCAGCACCGTGAAGACCAGCGCGTTGGAAGGAATGTGCAGGTTGAAGTCCACCACGCTGTGCAGCCCGATGCAGCACAGCGCCATCAGTGCCGCCACCGCCACGCCGCGGTTCATGCGGCTCTGACCGTCGTTCAGCAGGCGCAGCGCTCGCGCCAGGCTCGCCACGCCCACCGCCAGCCACAGCGCCAGGCCCACCAGGCCGGTGTCGCAGGCCACCTGGACGTAGTCGTCGTGAGCATGGTCCCAGTGCCAGGGCAGGCCGGGCTGCTTGAAGGGCGGGAAGGCGGTGGCGTAGGTGCCCCCGCCCCAGCCGAACAAGGGCCGCTGCACGACGAGTTGCATGGAAAGCCGCGGCACCGTCAGCCGCAGTGCCAGCGACTCTTCCTGTGGGGGCGGCGCCGCCCCCAGGCCGAAGCCGGCAAGCGCCTCCGAGCTGGCCTCGGCCGTGTGCTCCAGCCGCTGGATGACGCGGTCCAGCCCCACCCACTGGCCGATGACCAGCACGTCCACCAGCGCCATGCTGCCCACCAGCCACAGCGCTGGCCGGCGCAGTTGGCGCGACCGCGCCGCCACC
>CAIWPS010000689.1 GCA_903914615.1 uncultured beta proteobacterium
GATGACCTGAATCACTCCTGTCTCGTCCTCGAGCGAAATGAAGACCGTGCCGTTCGCGGTCTCGGGCTGCTGACGCAGGGTCACGATGCCGCAGTAGTGCACAAGGCGCCCATTGGGTGACCTCGACCGACTCGCGGGATTCGCCGGACTCGCGCTCCTTGCGGGCGGAGACGATGACGCTGGGCTTCCTGAGGCGCGGCGTGATGATGGATTCCAGGCCACCTGGTATCGAGGCGAGCCGGAGGACGCCCTCATGCGCCGGCCCCTTGCGCTTGAGGATGTGCACCTCAAGCTCCCAGTCCAGGCCGAACCGGACCTGCACGCGCAGAGGGGCGGCAGACGCCTCGTGCTCTGCGGCGGCTGGACGGCACAGGAAGACCGGGCCCGCGCAGGCCTGGGAACACACCTGGAGGCGACGAATCTGCTCCTGGCGTGCCTGGGGTAGCCAGGACACCAGCAGACCGCCTGCGTTGGCCTTGACGAGCTGTTCCGTGACCCAGAGGCGTTCGGCCGGCGCATCGGCCTGAATCCAGACCAGGCGTCGCTCGTCGATGCCCAGATGCTGCAGACCAGGCAGGTGCGGCGACTTTGGCGGGCCGACGACAACTACATCCTTGCCGGCGGCCACGACCTGGCGCATCGCGGCACCGAGCAGACGCCACTCGGCGACCGTTGGCTGCGGCTGTAGGACCTCGGTCAGTGCGTGGCAGGGCCAGCCGCCGCCGGGTAGCTCTGCGTCCAGGTCAGCGAATCCCGTGGAAAGCACCTCGGTGACAGGCGAGCCCAGCTCCGTGCCGCGCCAGAGTGCCGCCTCAATCGCCGGAGGTAGTTCACCTGGGCGAGCAGCCGTGCGCCGGCCGCGGGTGCGGTGCTGCGATGATGGGAAGGAGGAAGGGACCGGCTCTTCGTCGTCGCCGGCCCACTCGAGGACGGCGGGCATGTGAAATCACTGAGGACTGGATATAAACCCAGTATGGCACCGGAACATGCGCCCGCCAAGCGGTCGGTCTCGAAGGGAAGCAGGAAGTCACGCGGCGCAGGGGGCGGCGCGGCCGCAAGCGAGCCAGGTCGCGCCCGCGCGCCCGTTCGCTGGCGGGCGGCCATGGCGGCATGCGCCATAGCGTTCACGATGGCCCTCCCGAATCCTGCCCATGCCTGGGGTGCTGAGGGGCATCGGATGGTGGCGCGTCTCGCTCAGGCGCAGTTGTCGCCGGCGGCGAACACAGAAGTCGCGAGGCTGCTGGCCCTCGAACCAGGCGCGACGCTTGAGTCGGTGTCGACGTGGGCGGACGAGACCCGAGCCGCTGGAACCGCACCATGGCACTACGTGAACTTCGCACGCGGAGGGGTCTGTTCATACGACGCTGCAAGGCTGTGCGCCGGTGGCCAATGCGTCGTTGGTGCGATTGAGCGGCAGGTGTCGGTGCTGACTTCGACGGCGCCTGATGAGGAGCGATTGCGTGCCCTGAAATACGTCGTGCATTTTGTTGGTGACGTCCACCAGCCGCTTCATGCCGGCTACGCCGATGACAAGGGAGGTAACGGCTACCAGCTGCAGGCCATTGGACGCGGCACCAACCTACACTCGCTCTGGGACAGCGGGCTCATTTTGAACTGGCCTGGCGGGCCGGCGGCATTGTTTGAGGCCGTGGCCGCAGACAAGTCGTCCACGAGCGTGGCTGGAGGCCCGTCGTCGTGGGCCGAGGAGTCATGCCTCATAGTCGGCCGAGAAGGCTTCTACCCTGAGACGCACAAGCTTGAGCCAGACTACCCGCAGCGGTGGGCACCAGCATTGGTCCATCAGCTCGCGGAGGCGGGGAATCGCCTCGCGACGGTCCTCAACGGCGCGTTGGGCAAGCCATAGCGGCAGAACAATTCGACGGCTTGGTCAGAGGGGTGGCGGAAAATCCATCGGCAAAGCCTTCATCCTTCCGCAGACGCCCGCATCGACCGTCCCTTTCAAATCGACTGTCATGCCTGACTGCGCAAGTAGGGCATCTGGCCAGCGTTGCTGACTTCGGTGAACCTGCACGCCTGCTAGGGGGTGGGCTGTGCGTCGACAGCCGAGGTCCTCTCGGCAACTTCCGTAAACGTGCGCTGCGGACTATGCTGCTTCGCCGGCCAATGTTCCGGCAATTCAAGCCAAAAGTCAGGGAGACCTCGATGAAACAGCTCCAAGTATTTACGCCTCAGCAAGTGACCGATGGCCAAAACCCGGCGCCACTGAGCGACTACAACCTGCAGTTCCTCGCCCAGGGAGATTCCTGGTTCTCGTTCGGTGCGATTCCGCCTTGGAACACGTCCA